>NZ_JAJBNQ010000018.1:0-89054 GCF_020538025.1 Blautia sp. MSK17_66 | reverse complement strand
GAAACAAAAAGCATTAAAGGCTGGAAATCTTGCATTTGCATCAATGTTTGTGATTAGTGTGTTAGCGATTATTATTCAGATGTTATTAACGGTGGATATTCGCTTGGTTTTAGGAGAGACAGCAACTGCTTTGGTAGGAGGAATTCTGTATGCTTCTATTATGGTGTACAATGGAATATGGGATAAATGTTTGCCCAAAAGTGCTACTATATGGCGCGATTTTTTCACCAGTGTGATATGTGCAGGAATTTTTACAGTCATCTATGGCATATGTTTATTTAGAATGGGAGCTACAGAAACACAGGTAACACGATTAGCAGTGGGATTTCTGATTGGTATTACTATTGTGGCATTTATTGTTCTTAGGCTCTTGGCATTTATTAATCGAAAAAGAAACCAGAATTCGTCAAATGTTCAGGAGAAAAAGGAAACTTCCATATCTAAGGCAGAATGGACAAAAATTTATAATGCACAGAATATAGTAGAGACAGAACAACTCGTAGAAATGTTAAAGCAAAATGGAATAGCAGCTTTTTCACAGGAAGCAGGTGCGAATGTTGCAATGCATGGGGCACCTGGATTTGGAATATATGGTGTGGATATATTCGTGAAAACCGATGATGCAGAGAAGGCAGTACAGTTGATCAAGGAGATTAATAACCAAGAATGAAGAAAATTTTTGACATTTTCACACATGCGTGCTAATATGATTATAGAAAAAGAGTGCTACCGATAGACGGTTAGTCCGATATATGTTTTGACAAAAATTGCCGCTTAGTTTACCAGACCAGGGCGGCTATTTTTGTGGTTTATTATTATCCTTGCCAAAGGTATATCCAAGACCAAAGCAGGTTAAGCCGAAGCTCACTACTGCTATAAAATCAACAATACTCATGGCTTAGCCCTCCTTTCCAGTGGATTCTCTTTCGAGTTTCTATGTAATCAGAGGGTCACAGTCCCTCTGCTGAAGGACTAACCGCCTACCGTTATGATAGCACCCATGTTTCGATTATAACAGTCAAGGTGGGAATCTGCAACCGGAAAGTTGACAGCTCATGAAAATCTGGCTGTGATACCGTTTTGATACTAAAAAATGAAGAGAACAGAAATATAGCGTAGAAATCCTATAACACAGGACAATAAAGACACGAAAATCACAGAAAATAATGAGATTTTAAGAACCTCACAAACGTGAAGGTGGACGTACTGTAGGATCAGGACGTGTTGCTACAATCATCGAGTAATCACTGACTAATATATATTGAGTACCGTAAGGTACATTGTGTCCAAGCGTAAGATACCCCGGAACCGTAAGGTTTCCGGGGTTTTTCTGTACTCTAAGAAAAGAATTATTCGTAAATTTATCAGATTAGTAATAGTGAAACATTTATCAGCAAGATGAAATACAGATAAATTTATAATTGAAAAATAAGACCAGCGGTGCCAAAACGGTGCCAAAAAGAAACTCCTGCGAATGTTTGCTATTCACAGGAGTATTTTTTTACCAGCCTTTGATCTGTTTGATTTGTTCAGCACGTTCTGGATCACGATGATATTGTAATTTCAGACGGATAGTTTCCACAACTTCCTGTCTGGATTCATCATCAAGCTGATAGAACGATGTAAGCAGATTATCTACATCAGGCATACTGTTCTTACCGAAAAGGTACATCAGCGGATACATAGAATTTTTTAAGTAAGTCTTTACACGACTTGCGTCTAATGCTCCGTTCAAACCGTCTGGAAGTGTAGGATAAATCTCTTCTTCCTTAATTGTGCCAGAAAATGGACTGGCAGAACATATCTCATTCACATCAATTTGCAATTCATTCGCAAGTCTTAATGCAAAATCAAATCGAATATTGGAATCTTTTTGAATAATTGAATATAAGGTTGTAGCACTGATTCCGGTTGCCTTTGCAATTTTGCGGACATTTGTGCCTTTTTCATCAAGATATTTCTTTAAATTTTTACCGTCACCCATAGAATCCTCCTTTTTCATATATTAGAAAATTACGAAAAACATAAATCTATAAAATATCATAACACAGACGTGGAATAAAATAAAGAAAAAATAGTGTACGAAGTTCGTAAAAATGTGTTTACGAAATATTGACAACGATAGAAATACATGATATTATCAATTTACGAAAATCGTACAGATATAGAAATACAGTAAACGTATTCTATATCTGGAGAGGAAAGGAGGAGGCAATATGGCAAGTTACAATTATATGATGAGTGCTGATGAAGTGGCACAGGAATTAAACTGCTCAAAATCTCATGCCTATAAACTGGTGAAAGCTATGAATAAAGAATTATCTGCACAGGGATATATTACGATGGCTGGAAGAATACCAAAGGCGTTTTGGGCAAAAAAGATGTATGGCTATGAAATAGCAGAAAATTAGGGAGGATCAATATGGCTTACAGAGAAAAAGACACAAAAAAATGGACAGCCCAGTGGTTTGAGACAAATGTCATGGGTGAGAAGAAAAAACGCAGAAAGCGTGGATTTGAAACAAAGCGAGAAGCATTGGAGTTTGAACGAAGCAAAAAGTTGAGCAATGAGCGAAGTATGGATATGAAGCTGAGCGATTTTATTGAGATTTATTTTTCAGACAAACAAAATGATCTGAAAGATCGAACAATCAAAAATAAAAGATATATGATGCAACAGCATATCGTTCCATACTTCGGAAATCAGATGATGAGTGAAATCAAGGCTTCACAGATTATTCAGTGGCAGAATGAAATTCAGAAAAAAGGCTATTCAGATTCTTATTTGAGAATGATTCAGAATCAGTTGACCAGTCTGTTTACACATGCAGCTAAAATCTATGACTTGCCGGTTAATCCATGCAAGAAAGTGAAACGAATGGGAAATTCAGATTCAAGAAGTTTGAACTTCTGGACACTGGACGAGTACAAACAGTTTATACAGACAATGGAGCCGGGAACAAGATATTATCTTATGTTTGAGATGCTGTTCTGGACTGGATGCAGGATCGGGGAGCTGCTTGCGATTACAAAAGCTGATATCAATTTTGAAAAGAATCAGCTTAGTATCAATAAGACTTATTACCGGACAGGAATGCAGGATATTATCACAGAACCGAAAACAAAACAGTCCTTTCGGACAATCGAAATTCCGGAATTTCTGAAAGAGGAAATTAAGGAATTTGTAGATGGTCATTACGGAATGCCGGATACAGAAAGATTATTTCCGGTTGTTCAGGAAGCAGTACAGCATAAGATGAAACGGCAGATTGAGCTGGCAGGAGTGAAGAAAATTCGAGTGCATGATATCAGGCACAGCCATGTGGCTTATCTTATTGAGAAAGGTGTGGAACCGTTATTGATTCGGGACAGATTAGGTCATAAAGATATTCGTATCACATTGAACACTTATGGACATCTTTATCCAAATCAGCAGAGAAAGATTGCAAATCTTCTGGATAATGAAAATGGAAATGCTGTTACCGGATTGGGAGAAGAAAGAGATGAATGTTGAAAAGGCAAAAGAAAAAGCCCAGATAAATAATCTGAGCAAGTTCTCTGATAATCAGATTCACTGATATACCATCTTGGCAGATTCAGTATATCACGAATCGGGAAATACGACAATTCCCGAATATCTGTTCATTAGAGACTTGCCCGGAAGGGCAGGAGGAGATGATGGAATGAATATGAATGAAAAAAATAAAATTGAGAATTGTAGAATAGAACCAAAACTGAAACTGATCAATATGGATTCAGTAGAGGTGGAACAGGTAGAATGGCTGCTTTATCCGTTTATTCCTTATGGAAAAGTGACCATTATACAGGGAGATCCAGGAGAAGGCAAGACAACGATGGTACTTCAGATTATTGCAAAACTGACCAGAGGAGAGCCGATTCTTCCTGTTACTGATAAAACGAAAACAAAAGAAAAACGAAGTGATGAAGTCGATAGTGAGAATGAAGATTTAGATGCTGAAGATAATATGCAGGAACAGTCTTCTGTGTCACCTGTAAATGTAATCTATCAGACAGCAGAAGATGGACTTGGAGATACTATCAAACCCAGATTACTTGCTGCAGGTGCAGATTGTTCAAAGGTGCTGGTGATTGATGACAGTGACCAGCCACTGACAATGGCAGATGTCAGATTGGAAGAAGCAATCGTGCAGACAAAAGCAAAAATGGTTGTTCTTGATCCGATACAGGGCTTTCTGGGAGCGGACGTAGATATGCACAGGGCAAATGAGATCAGACCACTGATGAAGCGTATCGCAGTGCTGTCAGAAAAATATCACTGTGCAGTTATTTTAATCGGTCATATGAACAAAAACAGCAACGGCAAATCTTCTTATCGAGGACTTGGCTCCATTGATTTTCAGGCTGCTGCAAGAAGTGTTCTGATTGTCGGGCGAGTGAAAGATGAACCGGAAGTAAGAGTGGTATGTCATACGAAGAGTTCTCTTGCACCGGAAGGAACGTCCATTGCATTCAGACTGGATAAGAATAATGGGTTTGAATGGATTGGAGAATATGATATCAGTGCCGATGAACTTCTTAATGGAGACGGAAGAGGACAGAAAAGTCGGAAAGCAAAAGAATTTCTCCTTGAGATACTGGCAAATGGAGGAATGACTCAGAAGAAAATTGCAGAAGAAGCAGAAGCCAGAGGAATCAAAAGTAAAACGCTATGGAACGCCAAACGGGAACTTGAAATTGATTCCGTAAAACGTGGAAAGCAATGGTATTGGATGTTGCCAGAATAAAAATGGAAGATGGCAAGATTACCATTTCTTAAGAAGAGGGGATCTTGCTACCTTGAAAGGAGAATAGATGCAAAATAAAAGTGTACAGATTCCATACGAGTTATTCTTTCAGCTCTTGCAATATTTTTTGATGGATAACTACGATGGTGAAGAAATAATACGGTTGGGATTGGAGAAAAAACTGGATGCAATGGTGAATCGTGAAGTATACAGCAAATCCAAAACAGCACCAACGGAAGAAGAAAGAGAAAAGTTCCGGAAGGAATATCTGGACAGACGGGGAATACCGGAGAACTTTCGATGGTAAAGGTTCTTTCTGAACACTTTATTACAGGAGCGTGTCACGCACCTGTAGATAGCAGACAAGGAGAATGTTGGTAAGGTGTAGTCGGGAGTTGACTGGCGTAGAAGAGAATTTTCAAAAGGGAGCCCTGATTCAGGGCGCCCCTGCGGAAACGGTAGATGAAAGGAGATTGGCACAATGAGAGAAGGAAGATTAGGATATAACAGTTATAACAAAAGATATGGATTATTATCATCAGATCTATGGATTGATACAGGATTTCACTGTGGAGAATGCCTGGAAGTGTTGCTTGATGATGAATGGGTTCAGACCAGAATGGAAATGAATCCTGCAAGAGAATGGTATCTTGTAGGGACACCGTATTGTGGTGATTTGGAATATATTCGGGCAAGGATACCGGAGTAAAGGTCTCTGTACCCCCGGAGGGCGCAAGGGTACTTTTGATGGACGGTACGGCTGTCGAAAGTGCTTTTGCGTTACTTTTGACAAAAGTAACAAAACCGCCGTATCCGGCGAATATTTCTTTTTATACTATAGCTGGCAAAGATACAAATTTATGTGCCATGTCTGGCACTGGTTTTAGAAAGCGGGGTGAGGAATATGACGATGAAACGAACAATCAGTGGTATGATCGGGACAGGGTCTCTGGCTCATAACAGACGAGATTTTATAGCAGAAAATGTTGATCCAGACAGAGTGCAATTAAATATTTGTTACCGGAATGAGAATCTGAAAGAAGTCTATAAAGAGCTGTTTGATGAAGCTGTAGAACGGTATAATGTCGGGAAAAGAAAAGATCGGCAGATTACAAATTATTATGAAAAGATTCGCCAAGGAAAACAGGAAAAGTTGTTCCATGAAGTGATTTTCCAGATTGGAAACCGAGAAGATATGGCTGTTGGAACAGAAGCAGGAGATCTGGCTGTAAACGTACTGGATGAGTATGTAAAAGATTTCCAGAAACGGAATCCGACACTTCGGGTATTTAGTTGCTATCTGCATCAGGATGAGGCTACTCCACATCTCCATATTGATTTTATTCCTTATGTGACGGACTGGAAAGGAAAAGGAATGGATACCAGAGTTTCACTGAAACAGGCATTAAAAAGTCTTGGATTTCAAGGTGGAAATAAGCATGATACGGAACTGAATCAGTGGATAAATCATGAAAAAGAAGTTCTGGCAGAGACTGCAAAGCAGTATGGAATTGAATGGGAACAGAAAGGTACTCATGAGGAACATCTGGATGTCTATAACTTCAAGAAAAAAGAACGGAAAAAGGAAGTACAGGAATTGGAGCAGGAGAAAGAGCATCTAACTGCTGAAAAAGAAGAATTAACAGCACAAATTGCAGAATCCAGAGCAGATATCCAGAATTTAAAAGACGATAAGGAACAGGCAATCAAGGCGAAGCAAGAAGCAGAACAAAAGGCAGGGAGCGCAGAAAAAGAACTAAAAAGCCTGGAAGATCGCAGAGAACAGCTACAACCGATTATGGATAGTGTGAGCAAAGAAATCAAAGAATATGGAACGGTTAAAATGTTACTGCCGGAGGCGGGCACGCTAGAACGGGCAGTAACCTATCGAGATAAAAAAATTAAACCACTGTTTCTTCAAATAAAGAATAAGGTTGCTGTAATGGCGGCTCAGGTTAAAGAACTTACGAAAGAGGTGGAAGGTTGGAAGAGAAAATATCAAAAGGTGAAACAAAAATATAATGCTATTCAGAGAGAACTGGATGATATACGTAAAGATAATCAGAAATTGTCAGAAGAAAAAGATATATTACAAGGTGTTTCTGATAGGTATGATCGTGTTGTGCGTGTTCTTGGAATAGAAACTGTAGATACAGCAGTACAGCAGGATATTCAAAACGAGAAAGTCCTGGAAGAAAAGCGACGGATGGAACAAATGCCGAAGGGAAATATTCATGAAAGATTGGCATGGGGAATGAAAAAAAGCGAGATGGAGAATCAGCAGCGTAAGAAAACTAAATCAAAAAACAGAGAAATGGAGAGATAAGATTATGGAAACACACATTTATGATGAAAAGAACGGATTAAGCTATACTTTGCATGGAGATTATTATTTGCCGGATTTGGTATTGAATGAAGAAGAACCGATATATGGGAAATATGGAATGCTGAGGAAACAGTTTCTGAAGGAACACAGATTAGCAAAATATCAATATTTGTTGTTGACTGGAAAGCTGACGGAACACCTGAATCAAATTGATCAGGAGAGCAGAGAGCAGGTGGAAATGCTTATGGAACAGATGGCAGAAAAACAGGGCGTAACTGAAGAATTAAAGGTACAGAATCGGACGAAGTGGGTTAGACTGATGAATAATATAAAAGCTAGTGCAGAAGAAATGGTGTTGAAAGAAATACTTTATATATAAGTATTGTTTGTAAAGGACTGAACAGGAAAAGCATAATACTATCCGGCTTATTAAGATTTATTTCACATCTCTTGATTTTTATTACGGTTACTGATATAGTTATTACAGTAACCGTAATAAGGATGGAATGCCATGAGGGATAATGTGAAAAGTGGTGCACTCACAGAAGTGACATTCTATATTTTGCTTTCACTCTATTCACCTAAACACGGATATGCTGTCATGCAGTTCATTGAAGAAAAAACAGGTGGGCGGCTTTCATTGGGAGCAGGCACTTTATATGGTGCATTAAATTCAATGCTGGAAAAGGGATGGATTGAGCTTTTCGGAGATAGTGAAGGTAGAAAAAAAGAGTATCTTATCACTGTAAAAGGAAAGGAGATAGCTGAAAAAGAACTTATCAGACTTCGTGAACTTGTAGGTATTGCAAGCGGAATTGTAGGAGGTACACTATGAGCAAAAAGTGTTATCGTTTTTTTGGTGGGCTATTAACGGTACAGAAAAACTGGCTGAATAAGATGGCTGAAAAAGGTTATCGCCTTATTCGAACGGGAAAATTACTCTATGAATTTGAAAAATGTAAGCCAGGTCAAGTTCAATATTGCGTGGAGTTTATAGGACAAAAATCAAAAGCTAATGCTGAAGATTACCATGATTTCTTGGAAGAAATGGGATATTCCGTATTCTATAAAAATATCAATCTTAATTATTCTGTTGGTAAAGTTCGCTGGCGTCCGTGGGCTGAAATTGGCGGTCGTGTTGCAACAAACACTACAACATTTAACAGGGAATTGCTGATTGTAGAAAAAGAAAATGATGGAAAACCTTTTGACCTTCATACGTCCTATGAAGATAGGGCAAATTATTACAGTAATTTGCGAAATCCCTGGCTTTTATTAATGCTTATGCTCGCGGTATTTGCTACTGTAAATCGGTCTGTTATTTTAGGCATAGTTGCTGTGATTTTTCTAATCCCTGTCATTATATACCAGTTGCAAATTATGAAAAATAGGCATGAAGCGAAGATGAAGGAGTGGTGATTCAGGATAACAAGGTTGGTTTAGTTGATGCAATGTAATACACTGTCGTTTGAGGGTTAGTAGCTCGTTCTTAAACTTGTGGGCAGTTTGTTGCTGATGATATAAATATTAGAGAAAATTAATTGAAAGTTAAAAAAAGAAAGTAATAAGTAAACAAAGGCTCAATTGTAAACATGTATTGGGAACGCTATAATGGAAATAAGGACAGGAGGTGTGAACAATGCGTATTGGTGAGCAGATAAAAAACTATCGAAAAACTGCGGGATTAACACAAGAACAGGTGGCAAATTATCTGGGTGTTTCTACTCCAGCGGTAAATAAATGGGAAAAGGGAGTTTCCCATAGTTAAAGATACCACACCCAATATCACAAACTCACGCTTAAACAATATTCCTTAGTCAACCACATACAATAGCAAATACAAAAAAGCTGGAAGCAGACTTAATTTTGCTCCCAGCTTTTCTTTATTGTTTTGATGAAGTCGTTCAATGATACTTGTTTTTGCTATCTGCTTACATAATGTGCATACTTGTCACTTGTGTTCTAATATATCTGTCCCTCTTATTGCCTAAACTCATATTAAGGGTGTGATATATCCAAGTGCAATAGCCTTGTTATAGGCTTCGATAGCATTTTTAGCCCCCAGCTTATCATAGATGCTTTGGATATGGTTGTAAAGTGTCCGTTCACTGATATACAGTTCTTGCGCTATTTCATGCTTTGTTTTCCCTGTTCCAATCGCCTTAATAATTTCCGCTTCACGATCTGTCAGGGGATCTAATAAAGGGGGCGTAGTGGATTTGTGACCTTTACTAATAGCTGTGAGTTTTTTTACCAACTCGTCAGCAGAAGCAGACTTATCAATATAACTTACGGCGCCTCTTTTAAGTGCCTCCTGTCTATAAACCGGCATATCATAAGAGGATAGCATAACCACCTTTATTTTTGGCTTTTTACTATATATCGTTTCTATCAGATCAATGCCAGAACTTTTTGACTGCTCTCTTAGGTTGACATCAAGTAATACAATGTCCCATTCGTCTACGGAAAGAATATTCCAAAACTCTGTTTCATTACTTACATAGCGACAGATAGAGATTTCGTCCCAATCTTCCAGAAGTTTGCTTAAACTCTCTCCAAATATCCTGTGATCATCAAATAGTAATATCTTCATTTTTTCTCCCCAAAACTGCCGTTGCAGTTAAAATACCATCTTTCTCTAAATACTGAATGTTACCACCATTCCCATTTATCAACACCGTCAAGAACAGCATACCACCTTTGGAAGAAAGAATATTTTCAATGTCATTTGGTTTCGCTCCATCATTTTGACAGGTAATTACGAGTTTACTTTCTTCATTTAGCGCGATTTCCAAATGGATAAAAGTAGCGGCAGCGTGTTTATAAACATTGTTGACAAGTTCTTTGATTATCTGCATGGTCTGTTCCAAACTGTTATCTTTTTTCAAAGCAATCCTTGCTTCGCTGGCAATCGTGAAATCTACAAGTATATTCTTCTTTGGGTACAGCTTCTTAATCGCGTCAAGCATATATCCGATATGTTCCCATGAAGCATACCCCGAAAAGATATTAGAGGAATAGAAATTCATCATATTTCTTACCCGCAATTCCAAATCAGACAATATCCTTTTTGTTTCATCAACATCTGGTGAGCGAAGCGACAGGAGATTTTTGGCACCTCCAATGTCTTGAAGCACATCGTTATGAAGCAGTCTTGAGAAATCTTCCCTCTCATTTGCAATATAGTTCGTTAATTCATAATACTTTGTCAACTCCTTGTAACGGGCCTCCATGTCGCCAAGATGAATGACAGCAAAGGCCTCAAATAAAAGCATTATAAGCTGAAAAAATACATTGACTTGTAGGGTGGACAAATCAAAGCAATAAAGTACGACTGTAAACAAGGGAATCATAAAAGCGAGGACATATCTTGCTTTCCTCTGGGCAATCGGAAGAATATTAACCTGTTTCAAATTTATATATCTATAATCAAGGAAAATTCCCATGAACATTCCAACTAACATAGTTATGGCAGGGAGAATTTGGAAATTGAAAAACGACAGTATGATAGCCGCAATTCCAAACAGCAAGCGAACCATTTTCCCCCGGCTTGCGTCAGTTCTTACCAGCATTATTCCGATAATCAATGCAAAAGCCAGAAATGCACCCGTGTATAAGGTAGAAAATCCATCATACATCAGCGCCGCAATAAAGGAAACAGAAAGCAGGTTCCAGCCACATTCAGATATTGTTGCCTTTCGCCGTGATGTCATTACATGAAGATAGAGCAGATTGAAATAACAAAGCAAGACGGCAATCGACAATAAGTTGATGGCTCCGTCATTCGCAATTCCTTTATGTGTTCTATCCAATATAACCCATAAAATCACAATACCCGCATGAAGAAGCAGATACGGATAGAAGCGTTTATCCTGCATAGGACACCCCTCCTTTCAGCTAAAATTCATTATGTTAGTAATATGATGATACGATCCGTTCTTTGGTCATCAGACATAAACCACACGCAGTCAAAACTATTATACTCACTGGAGAAAATAGTAGCAACACCCACACATTATTCGTTTTCATAAATATCCCACATTTTAAGACAACCAGCAAAATATGAAGCAGTGTTGCAAAGATAGGAATACTCTTAAACCAGTTCATATTTCTAATCCAGAGAATCAAAACATTTATAAATGCCGAATACAATACGCTAAGGATTAGAAAATAGGTGCCTAATAACAAGATAAGGTTTGGCAGACGAATGGAAATCATCAAAAGTAGAGGAAACAAAAGGATCAGCGTTCCAATCCATAGTGATAGCAGATTCTCTTTAACAATACTTGAGATTTTAATACCATTAGCAAGTTTCCATTCTATTCTCTTTGTGATTTTTTCTTGCTGCAACATATCCTTGCTTATTTCTCCGGCAAAAAAGATAAATAAGCACAGGTATCCATCAAGCATAAAATACTTTATATCAACGCCAAATACAATGTTCTCTGAAATATCCCCAAAGTTCATCAGAGAGATCATGCCGAAGATAGCTGCTACCGCACTCATAAATATAAAATTCCAGTTCAATACCCTTTTAAGGTTTAAGGTTATCAAACCCATTCGCCATCCCTCCTGATAACTGCTTCGTTGCTCATGTGCCGAGCCTTAAAGAAACTTAATAGTGCAAACATCATGCAAAGTGCAACATCAACCACAATAATCAAATAGTCAATTCCTATATGATGTTGATTCACAAACTCTGTAATTCGTTCTGCCGACATCGCAATCAAATAAACCAGTGCAAAATTACCAAAGAATAGAACATTTTTGAACAGTTTTACTCGTTTCACATCCAGTACAATGATATTCAAAGCGACAATCTCACAAAAACTAAGTACAAGAATACTAAGATAAACGCATACGATCCGCCCAAAGCTCATTGTCCAGTCGGTAAAGTAATAGCAACTCATAAAAACAAAGAACGGGATAATACCAGAAAAGCGGAAAATCTGTATCGAATACTGTTTTATAATCTCTTTTACCGCAATTCCAGAAGCTGCAAAAAATTCAATTCTCCGGCTTACCTTATCCTTTGCTGTCAAATCTACAATCATAGCACCGGATTGCAGGGAGGTAAGACCAAAAATAACCGCATAGAGCATTAGGACTAAATAATCTTCTCCCTTAGACTGCAAGGCGTCCATCTGCATTGCAAAGCTCATAAAAATCGCCAGAATGGCAACAATCGCAGTATCAATTAGGAGGCTTTTACTTCTGGTAAGATAGTAGCCTGCGCCTTTTCCCATGTTACTCATGCCGATTGCCCTCCTTAATAAAGATTTCTTCCAATGATTGTCCTTGCATTTCTTGAATACCCTTATCAAACAGCAATCTGCCATTTTTAATCATAGATACATCATCAGCGCACTTTTCAATCTCGCTAAGGTCATGTGAAGTGATAATAACCGTTTTTCCGTCAGCTTTTAGAGCCTCTATCAAACTACGGATTTCTACTCTGGATATGGGGTCTACACCCGATGTTGGTTCATCCATGAGCAGAATATCCCGTCCCATCATAATCACAATCAAAAGGGACAGTTTTCTTTTCATTCCTTTAGAATAAGTGCTAACACGCTTTCCTAAATGCTCGGTCAATCCTAATTGCGTACAATAGCCGTCTGAACGATCATTTATTTCAAATCCAAAGTATTTTCCAAAAATTTTCAAATTTTCAAGACCAGTCTTTTCGTCATACAGATAGTCATTTTCAAGCTGCATTGCATATTTCCCTGCAATGTTGATTGTCCCTGCATTTGGCTGGTATACCCCTGTAATCAAGCGCAGCAGTGTGGTCTTTCCAGAACCGTTCGGGCCAATAATCGCATGAATAGTATTTGCTTTTACATTCAGGCTAAAATTCTCAAACAAAACCCTGCCACTAAAAATCTTTGTTAAGTTCCTCACTTCAATCGCATTTTGAATTGCAGACATATTTTTTGCTCCTTTCATCTGGTGATCCAGCGTATAGATATAGTGTATAAAACGAAGAAGCATTTTGCATGAGTAATTACTGCAATTTCGATACTGCCATCAGGCAAATGTCACAGAAACCTCACAACGAGAAAAAATTTAGTATTCAGTCAGTTCCACAATTACATTACTCTGCTGATACAGCCAGTCCGTAAATTCTTTCGGGCTGGCTGTTCCTGTTTTTACAGCCTTTTTTCTCTGCAATGCTTCTTTCTTAAAGTCGGAAAAGGCAGCCTGTATTTTTTCCAGACGGTCAGCCGGAAAGCCTGCGGTATTTTTTACCCGGTTTATTTTGTTGCGCCAGTTCTGGCATTCATTTTTATAAAGCAGGTCATAGTTATTTTCTCTTGCCCTCTCGTCAAATTCCCGCTTGTTTTGAAGCGCCTGTGCTTTTCGGCACTTATCGCTGCACAACTCATACCGCTGGCTCTTTGCCAGAAAATATTTCCCACAGACCTTGCACTGCCGGAAGCAAAGCCCCCAGTCATTCAGCCTGTTCAGATAATAGGTAATCAACGGGTAGAGGGACGCATAGGCAGACACACATTCTTCTGTGCGCCGGTTGTCCGGGAACCAGAGGTCAAGCCGGGTATCTTCTGACGGTGCGCCTTTGAAATAAAGGCTGCCAGCTTGAAAATGTTTCGGTTTTCCTGTCTCCCTGTCAAAGCTCATGGCTTCGTTATGGAATACCCCGGTCAGGCTGCTCATTTTATCCATGAAGCGGTCACAGGCAGCGTTACGGTCACGGGGTTCTCTGGCAAGCAGATAGCTGTTCCAGATACGGAACGCCACATACATTTTCAAAGGGTCATTGCTAAGATATTTCCCCCAGAGAAATTCGCTTGCCGCCTGCTCCAGCTCCGGCTGTTTCCATCGGTTGGAGTGGAGGGCTTGCCGCAGTGGAGAAAGCCCGTATAAGTTCCAGTCTCTGTCCGTGTCACGCTCAAAGTTTATCAAAAAAGTTCCCAGCGGGCGTGTCATATCACAAAGCACCTCTGCGTTTTGGCTCCCGTTCAGCCGGAAGCGGATCTGCTGTTCTTCCCCAATCAAAATCCGCTCTTTCATTTTCTTCCTGTCCAGCGTCAGGACAAACAAAATCCTCTCAAAACATGGCTCATGCCGTATAAACTGATTCTCCATCCCTATCCCCTGCCTTTGTCTATGGTAATTATATAATTTAGTTATATCCGTTACACTCATGGTATCGCAGAAGCATTGTTTTGTCAAGAATAGTCCGCTATGATGATTGCAGTTGGTAATTTCATACCACACAGTACCTTGACAAGTGAATGACCGTCCAAAAGGGATATGACTGGCAGGAGAAGTGACGCATCCGGCGCACCAATGCAGGGAAACACCGCAGGAATGGGGCAGGAAAACGGCTTTTGGGGAGAACGGCAACAGGAAGCATTTTAACCTATTTGATTTATGGGAGGAACAGAATGAACGATAAAAAGAGATTGAACAGCTACGAGGATTTACCGCTGGTTCTGGATGTGGCGGACATCCAGCGGATTATGGGAATTTCAAGAGCGAGCGCCTATGAGCTGGTACACACCCCCGGCTTTCCGGCGTTCCGCAGGGAGAGGCTTATCAAGGTCAGCAAAATTGCTTTCTTTGAATGGATGGCAAAAGGCTCCGAAACCGTACCGGGAAGCGACAAATAAGCGTGAGGTATCATTCCCTGACTGCAATACTGCCGCACTTTCCAAAGGGGCATACAGAGGGAAAAAACCTTAAAAATGATACCGAGACGCTACACCAAAACAGCCTGTCTGCGTACATCAGATAGAAACGGAGAAAGGAGCCGGTTATGGCAAGAATGAGTAACAAGCGGCGGTTGGAATGGTCTTTCTTCTTAAATGACCGCAGCCGTATCACTTACAACGAACTGTGCCGGAAATGCCAGCACGAATGTAAACAGAGCTTCCGGTCGGTTGTGGTTGACTGCCCGAAGTATCTTTCCAAGCGTTCCAAGAAAAAGGACAAGACTGCCGGAAACGGCAAAATCCCTTAGGAACTAAGGGCGCACTTCTATACATAGTCTAAAGACCATGTATCGTGCGTCCTGCGGAGCTTACCTCTGCCGCTGATAAAATCAGCAATCCGAGGTCTGCGTTCGCTTCGCTCCGACAAGGTGGCTACACCCCCCTTGCGCCGCTAAAGCGGCTATCCCCTGTGTACCCGCCGCAAAGAGAAATCCGCTCTGCGGTTTTCCCTTTTCATCGGGTTTTATAGAAGCACTGACACACAGACTGTCTGCGGATGGTCTTTCTTTATCTTATCAGCAAAGGATGTGAGAACATGGAAAAATCTTTGGAACAGTTGAAGCAGGAATATGAAAAAACCACTGTCCTGCTGGAACGGGAAAAACGGAAAATGCAGCGTTTGAAAAACCGGCAGGCGTATCTGGAAAGCGGTTCCCGGAAACAGAGGACGCACCGGCTGATTACCCGTGGGGCAGCCGTTGAGAGCATTGCACCACAGACAAAGGAGCTGACCGAAACGGAATTTTATTCCCTCATGGAAAACATTTTGAATCTGCCGCAGGCGGAGCATTTCATCCGGTCTGCCACAGAGAACCACGCCCGTATTTCCGGGCAGGAGAAAGGCGGTGACTAAGGATAGCACTTTATCATTTTTCAATCGCACAGATAAAGCGCAGCGCCGGTCAGAGCGCCATTGCCAGCGCAGCCTACCGAGCCGGGGAGCGTCTTTACAGCAGCTACTATGGAGAAGTCAGCGACTACACCAAAAAGGGCGGCGTGATCGCTTCGGAAATCATGCTGCCGCCCCATGCGCCGGAAATATATCTTGACCGGGCGACCCTCTGGAATGCTGTGGAAAGCTGCGAGAAACATCCAAAAGCCCAGCTTGCCTATTCCTTTGATATTGCCATGCAGAATGAATTGACGCTGGAAGAAAACATGGAGCTGGCGAGGAAGTTCGTGCAGGAGCAGTTTGTGGCAAAAGGCATGATTGCCGATCTTGCTTTTCACAGCCCGGAGAAAGAGGACGGCGGCATCCCTAACCCGCATTTCCATGTGATGACAACCATGCGCCCTTTGAACCCGGATGGCACATGGGGACAAAAACAGCGGCGGGAATATCTTCTTGATGAAGATGGAAACCGAATCCGGGATAAAAACGGCGATTATATGTTTAACGCTGTCCATACAACAGACTGGCATGAGCCGGAAACGCTGGAACACTGGCGGGAGCAGTGGGCGGCTGCCGTTAATACAAAATTTGAGGAAAAAGGGCTGGATGTGCGTATCGACCACCGTTCCTATGTGCGGCAGGGGCTTGACCTGATACCTACTGTCCACGAGGGAGCTAATGTCCGGCAGATGGAAGCAAAGGGCATCCGCACCGAGAAAGGGGAACTGAACCGCTGGATTAAAGCCACCAACCGGCTCATGCAGGATGTGAGGAAGAAGATCAAAGCCCTGTTTGTCTGGATGGCAGAGGTAAAAGAAGAACTTTCCAAACCCCAGACACCGAGCCTTGCCGACCTACTGATCGCTTATTACAACCAGCGCAACGCAGGGGCATGGAGCAATAAAGCCAGAACCGGAAACTTAAAGCAGTTTGCCGAAGCCGTCAATTATCTGACGGAAAACAAGCTGCTCACATTAGAGGATTTGCAGGAGCGTCTTTCCTCTGTCAGTGAAGAATTTGAAGCATTAAGCGGCTCCATGAAAAAGAAATCTGCCCGGATAAAGGAATTGCAGGAATTGATACGGGAGGGCGAGAATTACCAGCGGCTAAAACCTGTTCATACGGAACTGAACAATATCAAGTTTAAGAAACAGAGGGAGAAATTTGAAACATCCCACGATGCGGAGTTACGGCTGTTTTATGCCGCCCGCCGTATTCTGAAAGAAAAACTGGACGGAAAACCCATTGCCCTGAAAGCATGGAAACAGGAATACGCACAGTTAAAAACAGAGTATGCCGAACTGTCTCCGCAGCACAAGCCGCTCCGGGAGGAAGTCATACGGCTGCGGCAGGTGCAGAACGCCGTAGATACCGCACTGCGCCGGAGGGAGCAGCCACAGGAAGTACAGAGAAAGAAACACGAGATGGAATTATGATTTTGGAGGTGAGATAATTTTGTATTATTCGCAGGAACAGATAGACCGGGCAAATCAGACCAACATGGAAGATTTCTTACGGTCACAAGGAGAAACCCTCATACGCAGCGGAAAAGAATACCGTTGGAAATGTCACGACAGCCTGACGGTACGGGGAAATAAATGGTTCCGGCACAGCCAGAGCAGGGGCGGCTATCCAGTAGATTTCGTAATGGAATTTTACGGTAAGTCATTCCCGGAAGCGGTACAAATGCTGACCGGCGAAGCAGGCGCAGGCAAGCCGGACGCTTGCCCCGCCCCATCGCCTGACTTCCGGCTTCCGCTGCATAATCCCACCAATACAAAAGCGATAAAATATCTGACAGAGGAACGAAAGATTAACCGGGGCATTGTCGATACCTTTGTCGCTGCCGGAGATATTTACGAAGACACCCGCCACAATGTAGTATTTGTGGGGAGGGACAGAGGAACACAGGGAGTACCCGGTATTCCCAAATACGCCCATTGCAGGGGAACGGCAGATAAATTCCGGCAGGATGTGAGCGGTTCGGATAAAGCCTGTAATTTCAGCTATCAGGGAGACAGCGACCAGCTATTTGTCTTTGAAGCCCCGATTGATCTATTGTCTTTTATCTGCCTTTATCCCAAAGACTGGACAAAGCGCAGCTATCTTTCGCTGGGAGGCGTTGCAGGAAAAGCACTGACGCATTTTCTTTCTGAACGCCCGGACATCCGAAGGATATTTCTGTGTCTGGATAATGACAATGCCGGGAATGAGGGGTGCAGCCGCCTTTCTGCCGAACTGCCGGAGGGACTTACCATTCTGCGTTTGCTCCCGGCGTGGAAAGACTGGAATGAGGTATTGCAACACCGGGAAGAAATACCAAACCGCAAATTTATAGCGGAAACAATCACGCTGAAAGAACCGGCAACGGAACCGCCTGTCCCTATGATACGCATGAGCGAGGTACAGGAGGTGGCGGTGGAATGGCTGTGGGAACCGTACCTACCTTTTGGAAAACTGACGATTTTGCAGGGGAATCCCGGAGAGGGCAAGACCTATTTTGCCATGCAGCTTGCAGCCGCCTGTACCAACCGCAGACCTCTCCCAAACATGGAACCGCTGAAACCATTCAATGTGATCTACCAGACCGCCGAGGACGGATTGGGCGATACGGTAAAGCCCCGGCTTTTGGAAGCAGGCGCAGACCTTGACAGGGTCATGGTTATTGACGATGGGGATAAGCCGCTGACACTTTCTGATAAAAGGATTGAGAGGGCTATCCGGGAAAATCATGCAAGGCTTCTGATAATCGACCCGGTACAGGCGTTTTTAGGGGCTGATGTGGATATGAACCGGGCAAACGAAGTACGCCCTATTTTCCGCAGGCTGGGAGAAATTGCACAGGAAACAGGCTGTGCAATTATCCTGATCGGGCATTTGAATAAAGCCGCCGGAAGTCAGAGTACCTACCGGGGCTTAGGCTCCATCGATATTACGGCAGTTGTCCGAAGCCTGCTGTTTATCGGCAAGGTCAAGAATGACCCTACCACAAGAGTATTGATACAGGAGAAAAGTTCCCTTGCCCCGCCGGGAAAGTCGCTGGCATTCTCTTTAGGGGATGGCAACGGCTTTCAATGGATTGGGGAATATGATATGACCGCCGACGAGCTGCTTGCCGGTGTGGAGCATACAGAAACCAAAGCGGAACAGGCGGAAAAGCTGATACTTGACCTGCTGGCAGACGGAAAGCAGATGTTAAGCGCAGACATCGACAAAGCGGCAGCCCAGCGTGGCATTTCCGCCCGAACAGTCCGAACAGCAAAGCAGAGTTTAGGGAATAAGCTGGTTTCCGAGCGCAGCGGCACACAATGGCTGCTGTCCCTGAAAACTGAATGAAGTGGCAAAGAAAATCCAAGTGGCAGGATTTTTATAGATTGCCAGTATTGCCGCTTCGCCACTTGAACCGAATACACAACGATTTTTCATTCCGGTAGGGTTTCTCCCGCCGGATAAACTAATTTATGGAGGTAACTGCCTATGGCAAAAAACAAAAACGAGAGCAATAACAAAAACAGCGGCACCCTGCTTACCGAAAAAGACGGCACCCAGTATTTTGTCATGGGGAAAGTCCGTATCAAGGTATCGGAGCATTTCGCACAGGATGGGAAGCCGCTTGACAGTCTGCTGGAAGATGTGATCCAGCACGCTGCCGCCGCTTCCTGAAAAAATACGGAATAACGACTGTCAATCAGCCCACGCTTATGATATACTTGTACCAGCGAGTATTGTATAAGCGTGGGTTGTTTCTTTTAGAAGGAGGATTTTTAACCGTGAAACAACCATACAATACAACGATTTATAACACTGCACTATATTTGAGATTGAGCCGTGACGATGAATTACAGGGGGAAAGCGGCAGTATCCAGACCCAGCGCATGATGCTTAGGCAGTATGCCGCAGAGCATGGGCTGACCGTTGTAGACGAGTACATTGACGACGGATGGAGCGGGACAAATTTCGAGCGTCCAAGTTTCCAAAGGATGATTGATGACATCGAGGACGGGAAAATCAACTGTGTTGTCACAAAGGACTTATCCCGTCTGGGAAGAAACTATATCCTGACCGGTCAGTACACGGAAATCTATTTCCCCAGCAAGGGAGTACGCTACATTGCCATCAATGATAATGTGGACACCATCAACGGAGAAAGCGAGCTTGCCCCGTTCTTAAACATCCTGAATGAAATGCACGCCCGACAGACCAGCAAAAAGGTCAAGGCTGCCATGCACACAAGATTTGCCAATGGCGCACACTATGGAGCCTATGCACCGCTGGGCTATGTAAAAGACCCGGACAAAAAAGGTCATCTTCTGATCGACCCGGAAACACGCTGGATTGTAGAGAAGATTTTTGACCTTGCCGTACACGGGAGGGGAGCCGCCAGCATTACACGGATTCTGGTGGAGGAGAAAGTACCTACCCCCGGCTGGCTGAACTATGAAAGATACGGGACTTTCGCCAATATCTACGCCGGTGCGCCCGCAGAAAAAGCCTATGCGTGGACGATAGCACAGGTCAAAAGCATTTTGAAAGAGGAAACCTACATCGGTCACAGTGTTCACAACAAGCAGAGCAACATTTCATTCAAGAACAAGAAAAAGGTGCGGAAGCCGCAGGAAGAATGGTATCGTGTGGAAAATACCCACGAAGCCATCATTTCCGAAGAAGTGTTCCAAAAAGTTCAGGAGCTGATTGCAAGCAGACGCAGACGACAGAAGAATGGCACAACGCAGATATTTTCCGGGCTGGTAAAATGTGCGGACTGCGGATGGTCATTGGCTTATGGTGTAAACAGCCAGAACAAAAATCCCTATGCACACTACCATTGCAGTAAGTACGGACAGGGATTACGCCAGTGTTCCATGCACTATATTCGCTATGATGTACTGTATGCCTATGTGCTTGCAAGACTGCAATACTGGTCTATGATGGTACAGAAAGACGAGGACAAGCTGCTGAAACGACTGCTCAATGCCAGCGACAGGGAAAGAAACTCTGCGAAGAAAAAGCAGGCTGCGGAGCTGAAAAAGGCAGAGAAGCGTAAAGCCGAGGTTGACGGGCTGTTTGCTAAAATGTATGAGGACTGGTCTGCCGGACGCATAACCGAGTATAACTTCAATATGCTGTCCGAGAAGTACCAGAACGAGCAAAAAGAGCTTGAAACAAAAATAAGGCAGCTTCACGAAACGATGGAAGCCGCCGTACAGACCGCAGCGGACGCTGAAAAGTGGATTGCCCTGATGAAACAGTATGTCAACCCTGTGGAGCTGACCGCCGAACTTCTGAACACTCTAATTGAAAAAATAACCGTCCACGAAGCTGTCAAGGGCGAGGACGGAAGCCGTGAGCAGGAAGTAGAAATCTACTACCGCTTCATCGGCAAAATAGACTGACCTTTCTTTTTTACCTAACAATATCTTTAATTAAGGGAAACGGGAAATACATATCCCGATATCTCATTACTTCCAGCTTTGGCACGACTATTGAAAATTGATATGAATGAATTGTTTTCGTTTCATGAAGAATTGACAGAAAAAGAGATTGGACAATTTGTGAATGAACTTTCGGAAGTTTCATTGGACAGCTTTACAGAGGCTTTCGAGATGGCATCTCGTAAAATACAGGAGTATCCTCATTGCGACTTATTAATATATACGATCGCAACCGTTCTGAACGGATCTTTGACTTTGTCAGATCTTAATGACGAAGAACGAATGGAATATAATACAGCTATTATTGAGTGGCTGGAACGAACAGCAGATAGTCAGGATGAAAGAGTGAGAAATTCAAGCGTTTTTATACTTGCAACAAAATATGTCCAAATGGAGAAATATGAAGAAGCAAATGCCCTTTTGAAAAAAATTCCTGATACTGTAATTGATGCAACGATTATGAAAACAAGTGTATTAGCACATCAGGAAGGAACAGATACTGCTGCATTATTCTTAGAAGGGAAATTGCTACAGGCAGTTATCAATATCCAAAGCTACTTGTATAAGTTAATAGAAATGGAAGAAGAGACAGGAAATCATGATAAAGCAGAGAAAATTGCTGAGATTACAGATCACATGATATCATTGTTTGGACTATGGAATTATGGCAACACAGTTCCATATCTGCTGATTGCTGGATATCGAAAAGATGTAGAAAAATGTATCCAGTTAATTAAGCGATTATTAAGTGAATCACAGAAGCCTTGGAATATGACACAATCCCCTTTGTATTACAGGTATGAAGATACTGCACAGGGAAAAGCTTTTTCGGGACTTGGAAAAAATTTTGTTCGTGAATTGTATTCGGAAATTGAAAATAAGAAAGAGTATGAATTCTTGAGGGGGAATAAGGAACTCGAATCAATTTTTGAGGAACACTTGAAATAGGTTGTAAAAATGTATGGAAATAGATGTAGTTGAGAAAGAAGAAAATTTTTGACATTTCCACAGATGCGTGCTAATATGATTATAGAAAAAGAGTGCTACCGATAGACGGTTAGTCCACATACTTATTGATTACAAAAATAACCGTTCAGTTTGCAGGCTGGGGCGGTTATTTTTGTGGTTTATGATTATCTTTGCCTAATGTATATCCGATACTAAAGCAGGTTAAGCCGAAGCTCACTACTGCTATGAAGTCCACAATACTCATTGGCTTAGCCCTCCTTTCCACTGGATTCCTTTACAGGTTTCTATGTAATCAGAGGGTCACAGTCCCTCTGGAGAAGGACTAACCGCCTACCGTTATGGTAGCACCCATGTTTCGATTATAACAGTTAAAAATTACCGGTGCAATATAAAGTTGGTAGAGAAGTATCTAGTATCTACAGAAGAGAATCGGTTTGAGTATTCTCCGGTGCCAAAACGGTGCCAAGAAATCAGGCAAATCAAAATAGGTGGTGCAATTCAGCTGTTTTTCACTGTATTTTGGAGAGAAAACCATAAAAAATATGAGATAAAACGGGATTAAAGTATCGTGAAGGTGGACGTACTGTAGGATCAGGACGTGTTGCTACAATCATCGAGTAATCACTGATTAATATATATTGAGTACCGCAAGGTACATTGTGTCCAAACGTAAGATACCCCGGAACCGCAAGGTTTCCGGGGTTTTTCTGTTGAATAAAAAATAATAATGGCTTCTGAATAATTCAGAAGCCATTCAAAAAAATAAATTTAATAAATTTCATGGTTGACCCTATTTTGACCTTGCTTTTTTCAGAAATGAGAAGATTATAAAATTAATTGACCTTTATTTTTTACGAAGTTTATCATAAAAATTCAGATAATCAATAAACAGTGTCTTTTCAGATTCGTTGTGGCAATGTAAAATGTCTATGACAAAAGATGGTAGAGATGTTTCTACAGTTTCATAGTCTTGTCCTTTAATTAAATAATCTAAGCTGCAGTAAAGATGGTTACTTAGAAGAACCTGCATGTCTATAGAAATTCCTGTAATACCACGTTCGATCTCTGAAATATGTTTTGCTGTAGCTCCTACTAGATCAGCTAGTTGAGCCTGTGTCAAATGTTGTTTTTTTCGTAGCGCGGCTACACGTTTTCCAATGCTTTCATTAGAAATAGGATTCTCCATATAATCAACCTCACTTTCTCTAATAGTATAGAGTAAAAATGAATTAGGATATTCAACTTTGATTCGTCAATATCTAATAGAAAAATCATAAAGTGGGTTTACCTATATAAATGAACGGGATATAATAAAATATAGTTTTAGTTATATATACATGGGAGGTTAAAAGTGAAATGAAAAGAAAAGTAATTTGTATACTGATGTCGTCAATTCTTTCTCTATCATCTGCACAGGTACAAACAATATTTGCTGAGGAAATGACTATTACAGACGGATTGTCAGAATCAGAAAATTCAGATGTGATTGAGAATGAGAATTTACAAATAGAAGATCAAACAGAAACGGTTGATGCAGATAATGAAACAATTCCAGATTGCATAGAAAATCAGGAAGTGGAAGTATTACAAAACGACTCAGAGTTTTCTGATGGAGCTTCGGAAAATACAGAAGGATTGAAAGAATTTTCCGAAAACAATACGAGAGTGACACAGAGTGAGTATAATGGATTTTTGTATGATATTACGGATGAAAATGAAGTTACAATAACAGGATATGATGGCGATGTTGAAAATGGACTTATTATTCCAGACACAATTCAGGATTATCCTGTTACTGAGATTGGAGATTCAGCATTCGCAGGAAAAGATATTAAGGGAGAATTAAAGCTCCCTGAAAAATTGAAACGTATAGGAGAATATGCATTTTCTGGTTGCTATAATTTAACAGGAAATTTAGAATTCCCATCTACATTAAAACAAATTGGTCGAGATGCATTTAAAGGGTGCAGTGGCTTTACTGGTAACCTGATTCTGCCGGAAGGCTTGAAAACAATTGGAGAAGAAGCTTTTTACAGATGCACAGGATATTATTATGACGAAGAGGAAGAAGAAAATGACAAAGGATTATCTGGCAAATTAACACTACCATCTACAGTGACTGACATTGGTGATAATGCATTTAATAGTGGTTCAAGTTTTGATGTTACGGAATCAGGCTACATAAATTGTAACAGATATTTTACAAGAGTAGAAAATTATTCCAATACTCCATTGAATATGAATCAGATAATGGGTGACTGGTATGATTTGCAAGGCCAAAAAATGTTTACAGAATCAGATAATTATTTAATAAATTCTACCGCTGTCTTTGTCCCATATCTGATGAATATTGCAGGAACTCCCGATTATGTAAGAGTTGGTGAAAAAAGAAAGATAATTATATGTTTTATCCTGAAAAATTGGATGCTGAATGCCCTTTATTCGTGAAATTTAGTAGTAGTGATTCGTCAGTAGTGTCAGTTGATGAACAAGGATACATTATTTCTAAAAAGTCAGGAAAAGCTACGATTACGGCAACTGATCTGACGGGACGGAGTGATTCTGAATCAATAACTGTGGTCGAAACTAAAGCAGAAGTAAAAAAGGGTAATATAATATGGTATATTCCAGAAGAAATTGGACTGGGTTATCAGATTGGGACTTTGAGAAGCGAAAGTTGTGGAGGAATTAGCATTGCCAAAGTGATAAATTTGCCGTCTGACACTATAGGAAAAAAATTACATTTTAATACGGACAGTTCAAAATGGGGATATGGCGATGATTATCATTTTACAGGACCACATGCAGGCGATATGGATTCGACTATATATGATACGTCGGCTGCTTTTGTACATGCATATTATGATACTGCTACTTATCCGGGAACAGTATCGTTTCGGTTAAAATTGGGAGAGGATACTACACAGGGATGGGTTGATAGCCAAATAGTTGGTGATGTTTATAAAGTAAAAATAAAAACTCCTACAATAACAGTTAATGCACCAAGTACTGGAGTTGTTGGCGATTCGTTTACGCTAACTTCTACATTACAGGATACAGCATTAAAAAATGAATTGATATCTAAGTACATAATTGGAAATAGATTTTATCATACACTGGTATATCAGCCAACATTTGAAATTATACAAGGTGCAGACTTGGTAGCATGTAGTGATGGGAATTTTTCACATATGTTGACAGCAACTGAGAAAATATCTTTTAAAAAGGCTGGTACTGTAAAAATTAGAATAAAGTATAATCCAGTTTTTCTTTGCAATTGGTGCGAAGAAAACGGCAGAGAGAGTTATTATGTGCCTGAGAAGACGATTACGTTAAAAATAAAACCTGCTACAACTTTGGGAACAGTCAAACTGGGAACAGTAAAATCAGCCGGTTACAACAAACTTTCTTTGACATGGTCTGCCGTTCCGGATGCAACAGGTTACAGTGTTTTTCGGAAAAACGGAAATCATTGGGAGAAAATAGCTACTACATCCGAAAATTCATATAAACATATTTCATCCAAAAAATTTCCAATAAAAACGGGAGTTACTTATATGTATACAGTAAGAGCGTATAGAAAATCTGGAAAATCAATAATTTATGGTAACTATGATAAAAATGGAATGAAAGGAAAAACAGTTGCAGAGAAACCAGTGCTGACTTCAATTTCGTCTCCAGCGTATAATCAAGTTAAGATAACTTGGAAGAAAGCAACTGGAGCGACAGGTTATATTGTTTATCGTAAAAACAGTAAAGACAGATGGGAACGTCTTGCAGTATTAAAAGGGAATATGACGTCTTATACCCAGACATCTTCAAAAGATTTTCCAATTGTATTGGGAAGAACTTATACCTATACAGTTCGGTCTTATACTTCTACAGAAAAAACATATGGACTTTATGATTCTAGCGGAAAGAAAATTCAGGTTACGCTTGCAGCACCACAATTAGAAACTGTAAAAAGTGTTTCTTCAGGATTAAAAATCCAGTGGAAAAAGGTTGCAGGAGCTTCTGCTTATGTTGTCTATAGATGTGAAAATGGAAAGTGGGAACTGTTAACAAGAACGAAAAGACTGTATTATATAGATTCAAAAGCCCAAAAAGGTATTACATACAGATATGCGGTAAAAGCTTATAGCACTGTTGATCGAAAAAATATATATAGTAGCAAGTCTAATACGAAAAGTGGTCGTTATTAGATAAGCATTGTAGAAAGATTGAATGAAGTAATTGTTTATAAGTTGATCAATAAAACGCCAGCGATTTTTGAAATATTTAGGAATCTCTGGCGTTTTTTATATACAAATTATTATTTTTTATGCCTAGAAATGAAATCTCTTACAGAGTCAGCAGGGATTTTCCAATGTGATCCTAATTTAAAGGCTTCAATTTCGCCAGACCTCATAAGGCGATAGGCGGTTGATTCTGATATCATAAGGTGTTCACAAAGTTCTTCAAGGGTAATAAGATCATCTGCTATATTTTCGTGTGTCATTTTTCGGTATTCTCCTTTATATGTTTCTTTTTACTGGTATGTTAAAGAAATATTTTTTATTAAAAGTACAAATAGCATGATAAGCTGCTCAAGATAGAATGAATGAGGAGCAAATGCAAAACGGTCCCAACTAACGTATTCTTGTATATAATAATAGAAATAAATATACAGATTTAGACAAGGTATGGTAGCAATAAATAATATTTATAACCTTAAGATTATGATAAAGAGTAATACAACATAAGGAATAGTATTAAAAATTAAAAAATGACAATAAATACCAACATATAAATAAAAAAATTAGAAGGAGAGTACCGATGGATAATATAAAGATTATGAGAAATATGGTATCTGTTGTAGATGAAAAACGTAAGAGTCGCAAATTTCCCCTAAGTGATACAGAATTTGTAAAAATTAATAATGTAAGTAAGCAACTGGGATTTAAGAAGCCTCGCGATTTAATGGTGTATCTTTGCTGCGGTGAAAACAGTTTTATAGAAAAAATGGCTGAAAATGAAAGAGCGCATTTTGCTATTCTATTAAATCCATTGGCTACTGCTATAAATAAAATTGAGTCAGGAATTGATATTGAAAATTCACAAAAACAGTTAATAGACGAAGGGAAAAAATTATGCCGAACTTACAAGTTGTAAATCAAGTAAAACATGATTTTGTTGCGTATAATAACTTGCTTTATTATGTAGCGCGACCAGATAGATGTAGAAATCGTATGATTGGAATGACAAATGTATTTTTTGATTTTAGTGAAGCACCGAAAAATCTTGTGAATAAGCAAGTGCAGCGTTTTAGAGAGTATCATTCGGTCAACAGTCGGTACGCAATACATATCATTGTATGTTTTTCACCTGATGAAGTAGAATATCTCAGCTGTAATAGAGTTTTGGAAATTGGATATTTTCTTGCAGAAACAGAATTTAATAAACTGCCATACAGAAAGGAACAGAAAATATACCTGGCAGTTTTTGCCGCAATGTTGACTGGAAATCCGCATGCATTTGACAGAGGAACTGTGGGCGGCAGGATACTTGAACAGATGATTCACAGAAGTCTGGAACAGCGGAATTTACTGATAGAGGGTACAGAAATATTTCCGGCATATAAAAGACAGAAGAGTTTTCTTGCAGCAGGAATTCTTCTGGATGATGTATCCAATTATGCGATGGTGTGTAATGTAGAGGCAGTAAAAAAAGATGGAACTATTCATATGGGAATGGATGGATTTCAAAAAGAAAAGGATATGCTTCAGGTACCCCTTGGAGTAATTTCTGACTGGAAGGAGGTAAGATGTCTGCAGCAGAAAATTTATATTGTAGAAAATCCGTCTGTTTTTGCAATGCTTTGTGGAAAGGCTGAGTGTTCATGTATGTGCATGAATGGTCAGCCTCGACTCGCAGGACTTATGCTCCTTGATCTTCTGGAAAAATCTGGAACTACGATTTATTATTCTGGTGATCTGGATCCGGAAGGGATTTTGATTGCACAGAAACTGGCAGACTATTATCGGGGAAAGTTTCATTTCTGGCATATGGATCCGGAAGATTATAATAAAAGCAGATCTGAGGAAGTGATTTCTGACAGAAGGATGAAAATTCTGGATAAAATCACAGACGTCAGACTGATTTCAGTGGTTGATGAGATAAAAAAATACAAAACTGCCGGATATCAGGAAAGAATATTTGTATAGCCGATAGTACATCAATATGTATTAAGATAGGGATAATACAAAATCAGAAAGTGAGCAGGGAGTAGAGGTAACTTATCTGGAAGGCTGTTGTGAATAGTAATGGTTTAAGAAATCCCGGAATCATAAGGTTCCGGGATTTCTTTGAGTATGGATATCAGATTTCTGGTATTGCTTTTTCATTGGTATGCTGTTTGTCGAGCTTTTCGACACCCGAACGGCGAATACTGGCAAAAACAGAGCCGGCAATATTGTGCCATACACTAAAAATAGCTCCTGGAAGTGTTGCCAGTGGGTTGGCGGCGAAGTTTGCTGCTGCCAGGGAAACTGCCAGTCCACTGTTCTGCATACCGACCTCAATAGCTATAGCAGTTGTCCTTGTATATTCTACATGGAAAAGCTTTGTTGCAAGAAGACCAAGCATCATACCGCAGAAATTGTGGATCGCCACAACAATAAGCACAAGGACTCCACAGCTTAAGATTTTTTCTGCATTGACAGCCACGATTCCGCCAATGATCATAACAATAGCCATAACAGAGATCAGAGGCATAACATCAGACACCTTATCGACATGATCGCCGGCAAGTGTATGAAGAAGGATACCAAGGAGTACCGGAATCAGGATTACTTTGACTACAGAAAGCACCATTGCCCAGAAAGATACTTCTACCCAGGCTCCAGCCAGAACGTACACGAGAAATGGGGTCATAACAGGTGCTGCCAGGGTGGAAACAATGGTCATTCCGACAGAAAGTGCTACATCGCCGCCGGCAATATAGGTGATTACATTGCTGGCTGTTCCGCCCGGACAGCATCCTACAAGGATCACACCCAGTGCCAGATCTGCGGGAAGTTTCATGACTTTACATAGTACCCAGGCTACGATTGGCATGATTGTATACTGAGCTGCAGCACCGATGATCACTTCCTTTGGTCTGGAAAAAATTGCCCGAAAGTCTTCCAGACGTATGGTCAGTCCCATACCGAACATGATCACACCGAGAAAGACGGAGGTATAATTGGTCATCCATGCAAAGCCATCCCGCCAGAAAAAAGCAAGGCAGGAGAAAGCAATAATGATGATCCCGATATATCTGGATGCAAGGCTGCTGATTTTTCCGATTTTCTTTAGAATATTTTCCATATATTATACCTCGTAGCTGAAGTTGTCGATCAGTCTTGTTTTTCCGATGTAAACAGCCATTGCTACGAGAACACTGCAATCTGCTTTTTCTACCGGCTGCATGGTAAGAGCATCTACCATGGAAACGTAATCGATCTTTGCCAGAGGTTCTGCTTCAATCACTGCACGCATTTTGCCGAGAAGTTCTTCTGCCGAAATTCCTGTATGAATCATGGACTGGCCAAGTTTTACAGCTTTTGACAGGCAGAGAGCAGCTTTTCTTTCTTCTTCATTTAAATATGTGTTTCTGGAGGATTTTGCAAGTCCATCTTCCTCACGAACAATAGGGCAGCCTATGATTTCAATATCAAAATTGAGATCCTGCACCATCTTGCGGATGATAGCCAGCTGCTGGGCATCTTTCTGTCCGAAATATGCTCTGTCCGGAGCTACAATATGGAACAGTTTGGTTACAACTGTACACACACCCTTGAAATGGATAGGACGTGTTTTTCCGCAAAGTGTCTCGGACAATGTATCAATACTTACAAAGGCATGGGGATCATGATACATCTCAGATGGTTCCGGGCAGAAAATAAGATCTGCGCCGAGACTTTCGCAGAGTTTGCTGTCGCGTTCAAAATCTCTGGGATATGCGTCAAGATCTTCTGTCGGTCCAAACTGTGTTGGATTAACAAAATCTGATACTACTACAACGTCATTTTGTTCTCTGCATTTTTTGATCAGACTTGCATGTCCTTCATGAAGAAATCCCATAGTCGGAACAAGTCCGACAGTCTTGCCTTCTTTTTTCCATGCTTTGATTTGTTTTCTTGTTTCTTCTACTGTTTTTGTTACCTGCATTGTTATCTCCTCTTTCCCGGTCAATGGACCGTTATCATAGATTTTGAGATAGCCTCTTTTCTGAATTCACTTTCATCTCATTTGATCCAACTGATATAATAGTTATCAGTCAGAATGGCGGTTTGTTCTTATAGTACTTTGTCAAATTTCGGACAAAATGTCCTGATATGATATTGTTTTCAGGACATGTCTTTGAGCAGACCATGTTTCTCATAATTGGTCACTCTGCTGATTTTGTTCTCTTCATCTACAAACACAACTGCAGGCTTATGGGTGCGTGCCTCTTCTGGCTCATACCCGGCGTAAGCCATGATGATGATCTTGTCACCTGTGCTTACACATCTTGCTGCTGCTCCGTTCAGGCAGATCATACCGCTTCCACGTTTTCCGCTTATGGTGTATGTCTCGAACCGACTGCCGTTGTTTACATCTACAATCTGAACTTTTTCATATTCCAGTATTCCGGCAGCTTCCAGCAATTCTTCGTCCACAGTAATGCTTCCGACATAGTCCAGTTCTGCCTGCACAACGGTTGCTCTGTGGATTTTTCCTTTTAACATTTCTATTGTCATCTTATATAGTCCTTTCCTGCAGGAAAAATCTTACAGCTCCATAACTGCAAAAAAGCGTATCAGGATACACTTTGACCCTGAAACGCTTCTGATTGATTCCCTGTAAATTGAGTCCTGTTCTGATACGTAAAACATCCCTTCATATATTCTGTAATGCCCAGAATATGCTTTAGGTTACTGTATCATAAATACCGGCTCATATCTTTTATGATTTTATGTAACTGTTCAGTATCTTTGCAGTTACAGTCTTATCCGTCCGTTCTCCTTAAAGAGTTCCGGCAGATTGTTTTTATATAAGATTCCAGTGATTTCAGCCAGAGTATAGTTTTGAGTTCAAATACTATCTCTGTGGGGTATTATTACATCTGGTTATTTATTTGTCAATAAGGGTCTGCTTATTATAAAAATAAAACGTTTATTGTATTCAAATATATACAGAGAAATGGTAAAATCTATGATGGAGAATGCCATTGAGAAAAAAGAAGGCTTTTTCAATAAATAAAAGGAAGAGGATTTGATAATGAAAAACAAAAAAGGTAATGCCCTTGCTCTTGCTCCGATCGGGGTATTTCTCATACTGTATCTGGGGCTGGGAATTTTGTTCGAGTATGTGATGAAGATTCCGATGGGATTTTATAATGTACCGATCGTAGTCGCGTTTCTGGCAGCGATTCTGGTAGCATGTCTGCAGAACAGAACCGTATGTTTTGACAGAAAACTTGAGATCATGGCACATGGTGTCGGGGACAAGAATATTATTACAATGCTGCTGATCTTTTTGACAGCGGGATCTTTTGTTGGTGTAGTGGGAAGAAGCAGTGCGGAGAGCGTGGCATATTTTATGCTGACTTTGATTCCTGCCAGATTTTCTGTGGCAGTTCTGTTCGTAGTTGCCTGCTTTGTATCGGTGGCAATGGGAACTTCTGTTGGAACAATCACACTTCTGGTTCCAATTGCAGCTGCTGTGTCTGATGCATCAGGCTTTGATCTGGCATTTTGTGTGGCATCTGTCATGGGTGGCGCAATGTTTGGGGATAATCTTTCTTTTATTTCCGACACAACAATTGCAGCCTGTAATGGGCAGGGATGTGCGATGAAAGATAAATTCCGGGAAAACTTCTGGATCGCATTTCCGGCCGCTTTGCTAACGCTGGCTGTGATCCTGCTTCTTTCTTTTCAGACAGAAATACAGGGACATGTCAGCCAGTCCTATCATCTGCTGCAGGTACTTCCGTATGTGCTTGTACTGATCGGCGGCATTGTTGGTATTAATGTTTTTGTAGTTCTTTTGACGGGAATCGTTTCAGGAGCATTCATTATGCTTTGGGGCGGGCATATCACGCCGGTAGAACTTCTGACGAATGTGGGATCTGGTGTTAGTGGCATGTTTGAAACCTGTATGGTGGCGATCCTGGTGGCTGCAATGTGTGCACTGATCCGTGAATATGGAGGATTCGATGCTTTATTGAACTGGATCCGCAAAATTTTCCGTGGACAAAAAGGCGGCCAGCTGGGTATGGGACTTCTTGTCGGAACCATAGACATTGCAACTGCGAATAATACCGTAGCAATTGTTATGGCTAATCCAATTGCAAAAGAAATGTCACATGAGTATGGAATCACACCACGAAAAACAGCGTCCATACTGGATACTTTTTCTTGTATTTTCCAGGGGATCATTCCATATGGAGCACAGATGCTTGTAGCAATCTCGGCAGTTAATGAGCTGGGTGGAGAGATTTCTGCTTTCCAGATCATGCCGAAGCTCTTTTATCCTATGTTTCTTTTTGTGGTTTCCATCATTACCATAGCGAGAAGTGAGAAATAAAGGTATGGTTTTCAGGAACAAAAATGTAAAACAGAGAAGTATAATAAAAAATAAAGTTTTACAGGAAGGAAGAATGATCATGAAGAAAAAAATAATAATTGCGGCAGGAATTCTGGTGGTTATAGCAGTGGGAGCAGGAGTATATCTGAACCATCCATCTGGTGGAGGGGTGGATCAGGAGATTCTGGCCCGTCTTGCAGGGCAGTATGGAATTCCATATGATGATGATATGGATGAGGATGCCTATTATGATAATGAGTGTTTCTGGGAGATGGTCATTTTTACAGAACCAGATGAATTCTTTACGACAAAGCCGCCGGTTCTGATGATCTATGATGCGGAGGCCGGAGACCCTGGCCTGGCAGGAACGATCGTAGAGCTGGACACTGACACCATAAAGATAAAAATAGACAATGATATGACAGATAAAGAATACTATCCGTCCGGATGGGAAATGGAATCAAATACCATGGAGTTTACCTATGAAGAAACAGAGGATGGTCTGGAACTGACCAATCACGGCAAAACATTCACATTTGTAAAATATCAGGAAGATTAAACGTAAAAAAATAAAAAACACTTGACCTTCCACCTTATGGAAGCTGTATAAAACAAGTACAGACAGCAACAGAAACGGTTTTCAGGCTGTCGGGAAAGCAAGAGGTAGTACAATGAAGATCAAACAGGTGGAAGAGCTTGTGGGAATCACAAGAAAAAATATCCGTTTTTATGAAGAGCAGGGGCTTCTTAATGTAGAACGTGCAGAAAACGGATACAGGGAATATCATCAGGAGGATGTCATACGGCTTCAGGAAATTAAGCTGTTCCGCAAGATGGATATTTCTATAGAAGAGATGAAATCCCTCTTCGAAAAAAAGAAAAGCCTGCAGATCTGCCTGGAGCAGCATCTGAGGGAACTGGAACATCGCAAAGAAGATCTCTCAAAGATGCAGGGGATGTGTGAACGTCTGATCCTGGAACATCGATCACTGGATTCTTTGAATGCAGAGGACTGTCTGGAAGAAATCGAGAAGATGGAGAAAGAAGGTGCGAGGTTTATGGATGTAAGCAAAACAGATGTCCGAAAGAAAAAAAGAACAGGAGCAATTGCAGGTGCTGTGGTAATGATACTGCTCATGGCATTTACCATTGTATTGATCTTGTGGGCGAATACACAGGATCCGATTCCATTAGGACTGCTTCTGCTTATAACAGCGATTCCGGTTATCATAATCATAGGAACGCTCATAGCACTTGCAGGAAGAATGAAAGAGATCGAAGGAGGAGAAGAGGATGAAGCTTCTAAGTATTGAAAACATTCCTGGTGTGGATTTTGAGCCACTTGGAATTGTCAAAGGAACAGTTGTCCAGACAAAGAATATAGGAAGGGATTTCATGGCAGGCATGAAAACTCTGGTTGGCGGTGAGATCGTAGGTTACACAGAGATGCTGAATGAGGCACGACAGATTGCTACGAAACGCATGGTGGATGAAGCCAAAGAAATGGATGCAGATGCCGTGATCGGTGTGAAATACGGATCTTCACAGGTCATGTCAGGAGCAGCTGAAGTAATCGCATATGGAACAGCAGTGAAATATAAATAACCAGAAAGAACAAAAAAATCAGAGAATCCCATGTCACAGACAACAGTGATGTGGGATTCTTACTATATACCAGAAATAGGATGAAAATCTGTGCCAAACCATGTATAATAGGATTTGTGGATGATGAAAAATAAAAATGGATGAGGAATGAAAATGGAAGGAAATTTAACAAAAGGTCCTATTTTAAAAACGCTGACGAAACTTGCGGTTCCGATCATGGCGTCATCGTTTCTGGGGACTTTGTACAACATCACAGATATGGCCTGGATTGGTCTGCTTGGTTCGAAGGCAGTTGCCGGTGTAGGTGTTGGAGGTATGTTTACCTGGCTTTCGCAGGGACTTGCAGCTATGGCCAGAATGGGCGGTCAGGTGCATGTGGCACAGTGTATCGGACGTGGAGACAGAGAAAGGGCACACGGTTTTGCGCAGGCAGCAGTACAGCTTGCCGCATTTATGGGAATGGCATATGCAATTCTTTCGCTGCTGTTTACCAGACAGATGGTAGGATTTTTTCAGCTTGCAGATGCACAGGCTCATGCAGCGGCAATGTCATATACGAGGATTGCCTGTGGGCTGATCGTATTTTCATTTATGACGCTGACCCTGACAGGACTTTATACTGCACAGGGAGATTCAAAGACGCCTTTTATAGCGAATCTTGTCGGCCTGGCCACAAATATGGTCCTGGATCCTGTGCTGATCCTTGGGGTGGGAAGTTTTCCGAAGCTTGGTGTTGTCGGGGCTGCAATTGCAACGGTAACAGCACAGGCGATCGTTATGAGTATCATGATAGTTGGAATTGTCATACAGAAGAAAGAAAATGTATTAAAAGGAACCAGGCTTTTTGCAAAGATCCCGCGGGAATATCTGCAGGGGATCTGTAAGATTGGAATTCCGACAGCAATACAGGGAATGGCATATTGTGCAATCTCCATGGTGCTGACACGTATGATCTCAGGATATGGTGCAGAAGCTGTTGCAACGCAGAGAGTCGGAGGTCAGATTGAATCAATATCATGGAATACTGCAGATGGTTTTGCAGCGGCATTAAATGCTTTTATTGCACAGAACTATGGTGCAGGCAGGAATGATCGTGTCAGAAAGGGCTATAAGGCTTCTTTATGGACGGTTGGCATTTGGGGACTGCTGATCTCAGCTGTATTTATATGTGTTCCAGAGCCGATTGCCAGGATCTTTTTCCATGAACCAGCGGCAATTGCAACGGCAGTTGAATATCTGATCATCATAGGTTTCAGCGAAGCTTTTATGTGTGTGGAATTAACGACGGTTGGTGCATTATCAGGACTTGGCAGAACCCGGCTCTGCAGTATTATCAGTATAGCCTTTACCAGTGCTAGAATCCCGCTGGCGATCATTCTCGGAGGTATTATGGGGCTGAATGGAATCTGGTGGGCACTTTCTTCTACATCAATTGTAAAGGGCATTATTTTTACCTGTACATTCTTATGGATCACAAGAAAACGGAAATAAAGTCAATCGCATGTGAGACAGGGCATGTATAATACAGAACTACCAAAGGAAAGGATGGTGGACGGATATGAAAAATTATTCAGAGGATACGAGCAGGCAGTATCACATTCAGGCAGGAAAAGGAGAAGTCGGACGATATGTAATCTTACCGGGAGATCCGAAACGCTGCCAGAAAATTGCAGAGTATTTTGATGATCCGGTTTTTGTGGCGGACAACCGAGAATATGTAACCTATACAGGAATGCTGGATGGTGTAAAGGTAAGCGTAACATCTACCGGGATTGGCGGTCCGTCTGCCTCAATCGCAGTGGAAGAGCTGTATCGCTGCGGAGCAGATACATTTGTCCGTATTGGAACCTGTGGAGGAATGCAGACAGAGGTAAAGAGCGGTGACATTGTAATCGCAACAGGGGCAATCCGTATGGAAGGAACCAGTAAGGAATATGCTCCTATAGAATTTCCGGCAGTAGCGAATCTGGAAGTGACGAATGCGCTTGTAGCGGCAGCCGGGAAAAAGGGCTGTACATTTCATACAGGTGTGGTGCAGAGTAAAGATGCATTTTATGGACAGCATGAACCGGAAACAAAGCCAGTCAGCTATGAGCTTATGAATAAATGGGAGGCCTGGAAACGGATGGGATGTCTTGCATCGGAGATGGAATCTGCTGCGATTTTTGTTGTGTCAGGGTATTTAAAAGTCCGTGCAGGTGCCTGTTTTCTGGTAATGGCAAATCAGGAAAGAGAGAAACTGGGACTGGAAAATCCGGTGGTACATGACACAGATAAAGCAATCCAGATAGCTGTGGAAGCAATCCGTGAACTGATCCGTGCTGACAAGGCAAAGGCAAAGCAGAAATAGGCATAATAGCAGAAAGGAACGCTTATGGAAACGTATAAGAGAGTGTTTGTAATTGTCCTGGATTCACTTGGAATCGGAGCGATGCCGGATTCGGAAGAATTTGGTGATAAAGGTGTGGATACCTTTGGACACATCCTGGATAAAATGGGAAAACTGGATATTCCGAACCTTCAGAAGCTTGGAATGCTGAATCTGCATAAAGGCGGCACTATGGAAGGTGTAGAGAAACCTCTGGGGTGTTATATGCGGATTGCGGAAAGAAGCAATGGCAAGGATACGATGACCGGACATTGGGAAATGATGGGAATCTATACACAGAAACCATTTAAAACCTTTACAGAAACCGGATTTCCAAAGGAACTGATTGATGAACTTGAGAAAAGGTGCGGCAAACGTGTTATTGGAAATAAGAGTGCAAGTGGGACAGAGATCATTGAAGAACTTGGTGAAGAGGAAATCAATACAGGTGCGATGATCGTATATACCTCTGCTGACTCTGTACTGCAGATTTGTGGAAATGAGGAAACATTTGATCTTGCCAATCTGTATCGCTGCTGTGAGATTGCTAGAGAACTGACACTTAAAGATGAGTGGAGAGTTGGAAGAGTCATTGCAAGACCTTATATCGGAATGAAAAAAGGGGAATTTAAGCGAACCAGCAACCGTCATGATTATGCCCTCAAACCAACAGGCAGAACAGTTCTGAATGCATTGAAGGATGCGGGGCTGGATGTGATCGGTATTGGAAAGATCCATGATATTTTCTGTGGTGAGGGAATCACAAAAACCTATCATTCTGACAGTTCTGTCCAGGGGATGCAGCAGGCAGCAGAAGTCGGTGCAGAAGATTTTCATGGGCTGTGTTTTGTAAATCTGGTAGATTTTGATGCACTGTGGGGACACAGAAGAAATCCGGAAGGGTATGGTCATGAGATTGAGAAGTTCGATAAGGGACTTGGAACTTTGCTGAATAAACTGAGGGAAGATGACCTGTTGATTCTGACCGCAGATCACGGAAATGATCCAACTTATACGGGAACCGATCATACAAGAGAATATGTACCATTTATCGCATACTCTCCCAAGATGCAAGAGACAGGTCCTATAGAAGATCAGGATACATTTGCTGTGATAGGAGCATCTGTCGCAGAAAATTTCGGTGTGGAAATGCCGGAGGGTACAATTGGAAAATCGATTCTGGATCGGTTAAAGTGAACTACTCGGCAACTAAGTTACCAGAGCATCTGAAATCTGGCGGGATACCGCCTTTTTTCAGGGTGCGTCCATGACACCAATACTGCTTGCCTTTCGGCTATGCAGCTACTTTTATTATTTCTGGATTCTTTAGTCCGGTTACGGACAGTTCCTTCTGTTTTTCGGATACGGAAAGATATTTCCGCAGGATATTAAACGCGCCTACTGCATCTGCATTGTATCTTACTCCGTCAGTTATATACATGCCCCGTTCTTTTCGGTTTGATGCTTCTGCATATCTTTTTGATACTTCTGGTGATAACGGGCTACACTGGCTGGTATAGCTTTCTTCCTGCTTGATCAATTGAATCCCATACAGTTTCAACTTATATTCCAGCATGATGTATAGTTTGTTATATGGCAGTCCGTGAAACTTCTGGTTGGTCTTGTGTCCCATATCTTTTTCTTTACGGATATTTCGGATGTTCCCCACAATCATACAGCGGATGTCTTCTTTTCTACAGTATTCTGCAATCCATCTGGTCACTTTGTGAAGGTAATCCTTCACTGCATTCTGCTTTTTCCTGTAAAGTCTCTGGATATGTTTCGATGATTTTGGATATTTTATTCCTCTTTCCGATTGCTGTGCATACCATACAGACTGCACTCTGGCGATCTCTTTATGAAAATATCTTTCCAGAGAAAGATATTTTCTTCCCAGAATAAAAGTCCTGCCATTTCCAGAATCATAGCAGGTCATCAGATTATGAAGTCCCAGATCAATCGATAAATAATGTCCATTCTGAGAAAGCTGCTCCGGTTCTTCAATCTCATAGATAACAATAAGGTCGTATTTTCCATTTTCCGGCGGATAGATCCGCAGCTGCTTTATATGATCCATGTTCCTGAAAATCTTATTTTCAAGATATAGAAATTTTTCATGGATCCCGTATGTTTCTTCCATGTAGCTTTTCAGTTCCTTTGGCAGAGACAGCCTCAGCTGGTCCGAACCTTTCTCATGCCTGATCCCCATCTGCATGTATGTGACCGGTATATTTCCCTGTTTAAAACGGGGCGGATTTGGATCTTTGATCCCTCCGGTCTTTTTCAGGACATAAAAAGATTTCCATGCTTTATCCAGCTGCTTGCAGGTCTCCTGCGCTGTCTGTGACGGAAGCTGTTTATACCACAGATTTCCTTTATGTGCTTTTTTCTGATAATACCAGTCAGGATACTTTTCCAGTCCCAGTTCTTTATAATGACGCCGTTCATAGTTGCAGATATTCCAGAGTTTGGATGCTGCATAACACATATGCCCTATGATATTGGAATATTCCTGACTGATCTTTATGGATGTTTTATGTGACAGCAGCATCTCCATTCTCCTTCTGGTTCATAATTTCTACTATGGTTATAGCATAGCACAAAATGCTCTTGCTTTTCAATATAAATCTGGTCTGCTTTCTTTTGAAAACAAATACAAGAATCAGGAGATATAAGAAATCAATCTTTGTTGTTATATTTTTTGTGCGGATACGCACAATCCTGTGCTTTCATCTCGGTAATTGAATTGCAGAGGATTCCCACCTATTGTCCTAAATAGCTTGAGACTGTTTTTTTACTATGTTATACTGGATGTATTGAGAGAATCAACGGGGTTTTTATTAAAAAGAGGAGGCTTTTCTATATGAGAGAGGTAAAAGCAGTAAAAATTAACGCGGCAGATTTTGCACCGTATGGAACATTCTACAGCATGACAGAACCGGAGGGACATCCGCTGGAAGGTGAAATCCATAAATTTTATCCAGATCGTATTTCTGGTGCCTGTGTCGGAAGTATGGCATTTTCTCCGCTTGCTGTCCGCAAAGATGAGAGAATTATTAAAGCAGCGGAATATCATACAACTACATGGGAGGGAATTGTTGCGTTGGACGATGACATGATTATTCATGTTGCACCGGCATCCGGCGGCACACCTGTCCCGGAACTGACGAAGGCTTTTCTTGTGCCGAAGGGATACATGGTAAAACTGAATGCGGCAATCTGGCATCTCTGTCCGCTTCCGGCAAATAACGAAGTACTTCATGCAATGATCATTCTTCCGGAATGTACTTATGCAAATGACTGTATAGTAGTTGATTTTGACGAGAAGGACTGGTTTAAGATTACCGTATAAAAAGTCTCCGGGTTGAACCCGGAGACTTTTTTTCCACGAAGATCATAATTTTACAGCAGTTTCTTTTCTGTGAAAAAGAATTGTACAGATCAGTACAGTAAGTGGAACGGAGAGTACGATTCCGAAACTTCCGGCAAGTCCCTGCATGATCGCAATACCAATATTGTTTGAGTTGATGATCTGCTGATATGGAAGATCATAGGCATAATCCAGAAGAAGCGTACTTACACTGCTTCCTGCGAATGCAAGAATCAGGGTATTACTGTCAGTTCCCATCATATCTCTTCCGACACGCATTCCGGCCTTAAACAGTTCTTTTCGTGTGAGGGAAGAATTCTGTTTGTAAATCTCATCAATGGCACTGCTGATGGACATGGCAACATCCATGACAGCACCGAGACAGGAGATCAGAAGCCCGGAAAAAAGAAGTCCGCCAACCTGGATCCGGTTGGTATTCCACAGAGTCATCAGCGTTTCAATATCAGATACATTGTAGCCGGAAATGCCGGATGCTTTGCTGAAGCACCATGCAGAGATACCGGCAAGAACAACACCTGCCAGGGTGCCCAGTGTAGCTGCACAGGTTTTCTTTGTCGGTCCGCCGATCAGATACATAGTGACCAGTGTGGTAAGAAAACAGATAAATACTGCTGACCAGAATGGTGAATATCCAAGATACACAAGCGGAAGATATACAAAGATCACGCAGAAAAAAGTAAAGATCAGGCCAAGACATCCTTTGATCCCCTGTTTACCGCCGATGATGCATAATGCAAGAAGATAAAGAAGGGCAAAGATGTAAATAACCCACTCACGATCCTGAGAGTAAACGCTGGCGATCGTGGTCTCACCGGCAACGCTCTGCATGACAATGACCTTCATTCCTACTGTGCAGGCTGCACCAAAAAGATAACCGGAGCTGCTGGTGACATCAAGTTCTTCTCCCTTTCGTACACCAGTGAGCATTTTTACCCGTACCTTCTGTTCTCCTACACGGGTTCCGTTGGAATCGAGATTATCCTGAAGGATTTCTGTGACTTTTCCCTTTTCAAATGTCTGCCCCGTCCGGACAACCAGTTCTGTTTTTTCTACCTGATTAAGCTTAAAGACAAAAACAGCGAACACACAGACAAGTAAAAGATAAATAAGATACCGGACTGCTTTTTTTCTGGAAAGCAGCCCGGTAAATCTGGCGTGAGTCATACGAGTTCAGATCCCCTTAATTTGCAGAATCGTCGGCTTCAGTATCAGAAGCATCTGTGGTGTCAGCAGATGTATCTGTACCGGATTTCTGGATGGTAAAAGTATCATCGATAGCTTCAGTTTTGCCATCATCGGTGATCTGGTAAGTGTCGATGGAGAAGGAATCAGCACTCATTGTGATGACGGAATAACTTGGAAGCCAGTTCTGGCTGCGTACTGCTACATAATCCTGCTGTGTGGAGAGCAGTTCGTAATATTTGGAACCGGAAGCGGAGTTTGCTGTCATGTAAAGGATTCCCTGAGGATCTGTTACAGTATTTCCGTCTACATCCTCAATTGTATAGCAGTTGTTGTCCTCGTGGAATGCATCGAGAGCAGCCTGTGCATCAGTATTGCCTTCTTCCGGAGCAAGTGTGATCTGATCGCCGGTATCTACATTTGTAGCGTGATCCCAGTCATAGTCCGTGCCGTCTGCGTTTAAACTGAACTCATAGTTCTGATGAGTCTGTCCGTCACCGTAGAGCATTTTGGAACGGCTGTAGGTGTGGTCATGACCCTGGAGAACGACATCAATATCGTTAGCATCAAAGACAGGAGTAAGCTGGGTACGAAGGATCATACCATCTGTATCAGAATGATCAAGACCGGAGCCGTAAATATCCTGATGGATAGTTACGATACGCCATTTTGCATCCGGATATGCCTTTACAGCCTCCTCGATGGTTTTCTGATGCTCTGCCACGTTATAGTTGTTTGTATTAAGGACAATGAAAAGTCCTTTGCCATAGCTATAATAGTAATCACCGCCGGCAGCAGTTTTTCCGTTGTCTGTATTGTTCGGGTTGTTAAAATGGTAGGAGTAATCAGGATTCAGAGAGTCATGATTACCGATGGTTGTTGCTACCGGAAGGCTTTTCAGTGCGTCTGCACTCAGATAGGAGGCGTATTCCTCTTCTTTGGCTTCACCGGTTTTGTTTACCTGATCACCGGCAGAGATGACAAAGTTTACATCTGGATTTTCAGAAAGTGCGGTATTCAGTGTACGATTCCAGGAAAAGCCATCGTTCTCGGCAGCAGTATTAGCTTCACCGGATTCGTTGGTCAGTTCGGCACCATCCTGGGTCTGACCTTTGGAAGCACCAATCTGCGGATCGCCTACATAGAGGATTTTTACGGAATCTGTTTTCTGTGTTTTATATTCGCACACGTCTGTCTGCTGACCGTTTTTCTCTACTGTGTAGTAGTAGGTTGTCTCTGGTTCAAGTCCGGTTACAGTTACGTGATTATATTCATATGCTTTATCGCCGGTAAGTTCCTGATCTACATCGCCGGCAGTACCCTCGAAGGTTTCAAGATTGTCTTTATCGGTTCCGAAATGGACAACAGGAGTAGCAGTACTGTCACCTTTTTCGCTGTACCATGCAAAGTTAAGCTGTGTGTCATCTGCACCCGGAGTGAGAGATACTTTGGTAAAATCTGCTGCCGTATCTGCCCAGCTGGAAGTCCAGTCAGACCATCCGGAATCAGCACCGGTAACGCTGCTGTCTGTGTAGTGTTCTGTGGATGCATAAACGGAAGGACATACAGTTGTAATGGAACAAAGAGTTAAAAAACCGACAATCAATTTTCTTTTCATAATAATATAAACTCCTTTAAGAGATAGATAATTAAAATGTAATAGATATTTGTTGGATCCAATCCTTACCCTCAGTCGACGCTGTGAAGTATATCACTGTAATTTTCAGAAAACAATAGCATTTACGGAGGTTTGATTGAGATTTTACAGAATCTTCATATAAAAAATATCGACGCATTCAGTTCGGATTACAGAGAATGAAGGGAACAGAAGGCTTTTTGCTTGGAAACCTGTAAAATATGTGATATGGTAAGATGAAACAGAAAAAATGAGGAAAACTATATGAACCATAAGATAAGAGTTCTTTTTCTGGATATTGATAATACTCTGCTGGATTTTGATGCAGGTGCTGCATGGGGAATGGAGCAGTGCTTCCGGAAGGCAGGACTGGAATACAGATCAGAAATGTTTTCTGTATTTACAGAAGAAAACAACAAAATATGGCAGAGGATTGAGCGCAGAGAGCTGACTATGGACGATCTTTTTCATGTGCGCTGGCAGGCAATCCTTGCACATCTCGGACTGGAAGCGGATGGAGTCGAGATGGAAAAGGAATTCCGCAGACTGCTTCATCTGACTGCGATTCCGGTGGAAGGCGCAGAAGAACTTCTGGAATATTTATATAAGAAAGACTACTGTCTCTGTGCCGCAAGTAATGGTCCTTACGAGCAGCAGATCAATCGTCTGAAAAGTGCAGATATGCTGAAATATTTTGACTATTGCTTTGTTTCAGAAAAGATAGGGGCAGATAAGCCGGGAAAACAGTTTTTTGATGGTTGTATGAGGCTTCTTCCGGGAGTGCAGCCAGAAGAATGTATGATGATCGGAGATTCCCTGACAGCAGATATTGCAGGCGGGAAACTCTATGGGATGTCCACCTGCTGGTATGTGCCTTCGGTGGAAAAATATAACGAAGAAAAATCAAAAAGTGGAAAACCGGCAGAGTATATTATCCATGAATTGAGAGAACTAAAAAATATTCTGTAAAAGAAGAGGAAAAAACATGAACAATAACACAGACAAAGGATTACAGGGCAACGAAAAAATAGAAGAGGCGATTGCGGGACTTCAAAAAGAAACCACACAGGAAATGCTGGCACATACGCTTACCGTGATCCGCCGCTGTATGAAAGCGGACGGTCAGTTCATCATTGCTGTGGAACCACCAAAGGGAGATGGACAGATCCGACTGGAAGCGATCAAAACAGAGGATGGAAGAAGTTGGTGGGCAGCATTTACCAGTTTTGAGGAAGAACTGAAAGGGGGCGGAAATGTCAAATCTACATTTCTTACAGATATTGACAGATTATTTGAAACCGCACTTACTGCAGATGAAATCGAAGGTGTGATCCTTAATCCCTGGAACCGCACGATCATGTTGGATAAATACCTGATCAAGGTGATTCTGGGAAAAAATATATAAGATTTTTGCTGAAATAAGATTATAAGTTCAGGTATAATATTTCCCATCACAGCAGATACTGTCATCGTATTGCAAAATCAAAGAGAGGAAGCGTATACGATGATATTAAAAGAAAAGGAACGTACCACGATTGAAGACTTACAGACACAGGAAAAAAGCTGCATTGAGAAATACGGAAGATATGCGCAGCAGGCGAAAGATCCTGAACTGAAGAATCTTTTCCAGACTCTGGAAAAGAAGGAAAGGGAACATTATGATTCTCTTGAACGTGTACTCAGGGGAGAAGTCCCGCAGTGTAACTGCAACGACAATGCAGGGAAAGAGTATCAGCCGAAGGCTGTCTATACGGCGATGAGTTCACCGGAGGACAAACAGCTGGATGCTTTTCTGGCGACGGACTGTATTGCGTCAGAAAAGCTGGTATCAGGAGAATACAATTCAAATGTATTTGTCTTTGGTGACAGTGGAGTGCGTAAACTGCTCGCAGATATTCAGGTAGAAGAGCAGAATCATGCAGAGATGCTGTATAAGTACAAAACAGTAAACGGCATGGCATAAGATAACAGGTTACTGTGAACAGTAACGATAACAGAAGATGAGGGCACAGTTCAGATAAAATGAGCTGTGCCCTCTTTACTTTAGAGGAAATTAGTCAATCATACTTCCGGATAATACTCTCTGAGGAATGGAATGGAGAAGGTTTCCATGGCTTCTCTGAGATCCGCTGTATTTCGTGGCCCGTAAAGTGGCAGGCAGGTAAAATCGCGGCAGGCAAGATATCCAAGAACGGCCTGAGTAAGAGAAATCTGGTATTCTTCCATCAGTCCGTGAAGTCCCTCGGCAATCTTGAGATTCTCAGGCGTATAGTACTCGGAATCTTTTACAGCGGCTGTTCCGTCGGCATATAATTTATGGAAAAATCCACTGCACACAGACATATATGGCATGGCCAGATTCTGAGGATTTTCTGCGTGATACTTCTGCATCTCCTGATCCATGATGGCCAGGGTGTCATCTGCAGGCGGACGCATGGAGGAGGAACCGATATTAAACAATGCCTCATTTGCCGTGAAACCGCGGTATCCTTTGGATGCGGCATAGGCATCTGCTTCTTTCATACGTGCGGTACTCCAGTTGGAGCAGCCATAGTAACGGATTTTTCCCTCTTTTCGGAAATTTTCCATTATTTCAATTAATTCTCCTGCAGGAATCGCTTCATTATCTCTGTGATAAAAATAAATATCAATATAATCTGTGCCAAGTGCACGAAGAGAAAGTTCCAGATCTGTACGCATGTTTTCAGCAGAAATCCGTGAAGCGTGCATATCAGGGGTGGCAGAAGTCATATCCGGATGTCCGCCCTTGGTGAGTAATATAACGTCATGACGCTTTCCGCTCTGACGGAGCCACTGACCAAGTACACGCTCACTGCGTCCGATCTCAGAAGGAATCCAGTCAGAATAGACGCGGGCAGTATCATAAACATTGCCGCCCATATCCAGAAAAGCATCAAAAATCCGGTAAGCATCCTCGCCGTCCCATTTGATGCCGGCATTTACACAGCCCGTTCCCATTGGAGAAAGTTCGAGATCTGTATTCATAAGAGTTATTTTTTTCATATAAATAAGTACCTTTCCTGTTGTGTGATATAAAAATAGAATCAGATATATCCTTATTATAAGCTATAGCCAGCGTACAGGTCAAAGTTTTTTGAAGGTTTCTATTTTACAAAGATTTTACAGGGTTACGATTTTGTATTTTACTTTTCTTCCATATAATTGCACTTGTCAATGAGGAAAACAAAAAAATTAAATAAAGCAAAATCAAGAGGAGAGTTATTTATTATGAAGAAAAAATTTCTTGCAATCGTAACAGCAGCACTTATTGGAACTACCGCTTTCGCATCTGTAGCAAGCGCAGCAAGCGGAACCATTGATGTAATTTCCCGTGAAGATGGTTCAGGAACACGAGGAGCATTCATCGAGCTGTTTGGGATTGAAGAAAAACAGGGTGATGAAAAAGTAGATATGACAACAGAGGATGCAAGCATCACAAACAGCACTTCCGTTATGATGACAACTGTATCAGGTGATGAGAATGCAATCGGATATATTTCCCTTGGTTCTTTGAATGACACTGTAAAAGCAGTTAAGATCGACGGTGCTGAGGCATCCGCAGAGAATGTTGCAAATGATACATACAAAGTATCCCGTCCATTCAACATCGTAACAGGTGAGAAACTCAGCGATGCAGCTCAGGATTTTGAAAATTATATCATGAGTGCTGACGGACAGCAGATTGTAGAGGACAACGGATACATCAAAGTAGCAGATGATGCAAAAGCTTATGAGCAGAGCAATGCAGAGGGTAAAGTTGTTGTAGCTGGTTCTTCATCTGTAACACCGGTTATGGAAAAACTGAAAGAAGCCTATGAAAAAGCAAACGGCGGAAAAATCACAGTAGAAGTACAGCAGAGCGATTCTACAACAGGTATCACATCCGCAGCAGAAGGAATCTGCGATATCGGTATGGCTTCCCGTGAACTGAAAGATGAAGAAACAAGCGAAAATCTTACAGCAACAGAGATTGCAAGAGATGGTATCGCAGTTGTAGTAAACAATGACAATGACATTGATGATCTGACCAGTGATCAGGTAAAAGCTATCTTCACAGGTGAGACTACAGAGTGGGAAGACCTGGCTAAATAAGACATATACAGACTGACAGAACAGGGTGCCCGGTTTGTTCCGGGCTTCCTGTATGTCTGAGTACATTGATTGCATATAAAGGAAGCGCCAGCAGCGCATCCGCTAAGTTGGAGAGAGGAAGAGTCCTGTATGAATAAATTCAAAGAACAGGCCATGAAAATTGTATTTATGGTGGCTGCCTGTGCTTCTGTTCTGGCAGTATTTCTGATCTGTCTGTTCCTGTTTGCGAACGGACTTCCGGCCATCGCAAAGATAGGGCCGCTTAAGTTTCTTCTTGGAACCGTATGGAAACCATCCAATGACAAGTTTGGAATTTTTCCAATGATCATTGCAAGTATCTATGTGACAGGTGGAGCAATCCTGATTGGTGTTCCAATTGCACTGTTCACATCAGTATTTATGGCACGCTACTGTCCGCAGAAAATCTATCGTCCGCTGAAATCAGGAATTGAACTGATGGCTGGTGTACCGTCTATCGTATATGGATTTTTTGGTCTGGTCCTTATGGTACCACTGATCAGAAGTACTTTTGGCGGCACCGGAACGAGCTGGCTGGCTGCTTCACTTCTGCTGGCGATCATGATTCTGCCGACGATTATCGGACCTACAGAATCCGCACTTAGAAGTGTTCCGGAAAGCTATTATGAAGGTTCTCTGGCACTGGGAGCAACAAAAGAAAGAAGCATTTTTATGGTTATGCTTCCGGCAGCGAAATCCGGTATCCTTGCAGCAGTTGTTCTTGGTATCGGACGTGCAATAGGTGAGACAATGGCAGTTATTATGGTAGCAGGAAACCAGGCAAGAATGCCGGTAGGACTGCTCAAAGGTCTTCGTACCATGACTGCAAACATCGTAACAGAAATGGGTTATGCTACAGGGCTTCACAGAGAAGCACTGATCGCAACAGGAGTAGTACTTTTCGTGTTTATCCTGATCATCAACCTGAGTCTTTCTTTACTGAACAGGAGGTCAGAACATGCAAACTAATGCAGCAGCAATAGATCCGGAAACGGAAAATATGGAAAAGAGAAATCAGACATCAGTATCGGACCGCATCCGTTCCTATCTGAGCCATCCAGGTTCAGGAGTGCTTGCACTTCTTACGATAGGAGCAGCAGTAATTACTTTTTCTGTGCTGATCTTCCTGGTAGCATATATCCTTGTCAAAGGTATCCCATATCTGACTCCAAGTCTTTTCAGTTTGGAATATACCTCAGAGAATGTCTCTTTGATGCCTTCTCTTATCAACACCTTTATCATGACCGGATTGTCACTTGTGATCGCAGCACCACTTGGAATTTTTGCAGCAATTTATCTGGTAGAATATGCAAAAAAAGGCAACAAACTGGTACAGATCATCCGTATCACAGCGGAGACACTTTCCGGTATTCCGTCTATCGTATTTGGTCTGTTTGGTATGCTGTTTTTCGTAACAGCACTTCATTGGGGAATGTCTCTTCTGGCAGGTGCATGTACCCTTGTTATCATGGTACTTCCGCTTATTATGAGAACCTCTGAGGAGGCATTAAAGGCAGTTCCGGATTCTTACAGAGAGGCAAGCTTCGGACTGGGAGCAGGCAAGCTTCGTACGATTTTTACGATTGTGCTTCCTTCAGCAGTACCGGGAATCCTTGCAGGAATCATCCTTGCGATCGGACGTATCATTGGTGAGACAGCAGCACTTCTTTATACTTCCGGAACCGTTGCGCAGGTTCCAAATCTGATGGGATCCGGACGTACACTGGCTCTTCATATGTATGTACTTTCCAGTGAAGGTCTCCATATGAATCAGGCATCTGCGACAGCAGTTATCATTCTCTTATTTGTATTAATCATTAACGGTTTGTCCGGTATGGTGGCAAAACGTATCGCGAAAGGATAACACGAAATGAACGATAATATTAAACTTTCTATAGAGGATATGAACCTTTTTTACGGAAATTTTCATGCACTGAAGGATATCAATATGCATATTCCGGAAAAAGAAATTACCGCTTTTATCGGACCAAGTGGATGTGGTAAATCCACCCTTCTGAAGTCCCTGAATCGAATGAATGACCTGGTAGAGGGCTGCAGGATCACCGGTAGAGTAGAACTTGACGGCGAGGATATCTATGGCGATATGGATGTCAATGGCCTTCGCAAAAGAGTCGGAATGGTATTCCAGAAACCGAATCCGTTTCCAATGAGCATCTATGATAATATCGCATATGGTCCAAGAACACATGGCATTCATTCCAAAGCAAAACTGGATGAGATTGTAGAAAAATCTCTTCGTGATGCAGCAATCTGGGATGAAGTAAAGGATCGTCTGAAAAAAAGTGCTCTCGGAATGTCTGGTGGACAGCAGCAGAGACTTTGTATCGCGAGAGCACTGGCAGTACAGCCAGAAGTTCTTCTGATGGATGAGCCGACCTCCGCTCTTGACCCGATTTCCACCTCCAAAATCGAGGAACTTGCAATGGAACTTAAGGGTGACTATACAATTGTCATTGTTACACATAATATGCAGCAGGCGACACGAATTTCTGATAAAACAGCTTTTTTTCTCCTGGGAGAAGTGGTAGAATTTAACGATACAGATACCTTGTTTTCCATGCCTAAGGACAAAAGAACTGAGGACTACATTACAGGGAGGTTTGGTTGATCATGGCGACACATTTCGAAAGGCAGCTTGAGGAACTTCATGTACAGATAATCACAATGGGAAGCCTCTGTGAGAAGGTGATCTCACTTTCCAACAGGGCAATCCGGGGAGATGACTGTGTCCGGGAAATTTTTGACACAGACAGAGAGATTGATACGAAAGAGCGTGAAATAGAGAATCACTGCATGCGTATTTTGCTTCATCAGCAGCCTGTAGCGAAGGATCTGCGGGAGGTTTCAGCAGCACTGAAAATGATTTCTGATATGGAACGTATAGGAGACCAGGCTGCAGATATCGCTGATCTCTCCAAGTTTATTGAGGCCAATCATGTAGAGGTTCCGGAACTGATCGGAAGCATGGCAGAGATGACAGTTCGCATGGTGACAGAGAGTATTGACGCGTTCGTAAAGAAAGATCTGAAGCTTTGCCGTAAGGTTATTGACGATGATGATCAGGTAGATGATGCATTTAATCAGGTCAAAGAAGAACTGGCGAAGCTGATGTATCAGAACCTGGATGCAAAGGCAGGACTTGATCTTCTTATGACGGCAAAATACATGGAGCGGATCGGAGATCATGCAGTAAATATTGCGGAGTGGGTTGAGTATGCACTCACCGGTGTCCACAGAAACAACGAACATCAAATGGGAGGCAGTCAAGCTTGACAAAGAAGATATTTAAATCGACTGTGCTGGTTTCGGCAATGATCCTGATGCTGGGAAGTGCCCTGGTAATGGGAATTCTGTATCGGTATTTTGGGAAACAATTAGATGGGGAGCTGGAAAAAGAGGCTTCCTATCTGGCGTATGGAGTAGAACAAAGCGGAGTAAATTATCTGGAGCATCTGAAGCAGAAGGATGCCCGTATTACCTACATTGATGCGTCGGGGAACGTGCTTTATGACAGCCAGGCGGACATATCTTCTATGGAAAACCACAGTGACCGTAAAGAGTTTGAAGAGGCAGTGCAAAAAGGACAGGGATACGCGGAACGAATGTCCAGTACACTGTCTGAAAAAACCGTTTATTATGCACGGAAGCTTACAGATGGAACAGTTCTCAGAGTAGCTGCAGTGCATTCTTCCATATTGACACTTATGCTTCAGCTTCTTCCTTCCGTGATAGGTGTTGCAATTGTGATGCTGATTTTTGCAGGAATTGCAGCGGCACGTATATCGGCCAAAATTGTTAAACCGATCAATACACTGGATCTTGACCATCCGGAAGATAATCAGATTTATGAGGAGGTGGGACCTCTTCTCAGCCGAATCCATAAACAGAATTATCAGATACAGATGCAGCTGGAAACAGCGAGACGTAATCAGGAAGAATTCCAGATCATTACCGAGAATATGCAGGAGGGGCTTCTGGTCATTGATGCATATACAATGATCCTCTCCGGAAATTCCAGTGTGTGGAGAATGTTCCAGTTACGAGAGCCGAAGATAGGTGACAGTGTATATTCCCTTGACCGAAATGAAGATTTTCGTAAAGTAATCGAAGATGTTCTCAAAGGACAGCATGGCAGTGCCATGCTGCAGCTTGATGGAGAATATGTTCAGCTCATCGCAAATCCGGTTTCCCGAGATGACAGAGTGGTAGGTGCAGTCCTGCTTCTGGTTAATGAGACTGAGAAGGTTGAAAGAGAAAATCTCAGAAGAGAGTTTTCGGCTAATGTGTCACATGAACTGAAAACACCTCTGACTTCTATTTCTGGTTTTGCAGAGATCATACAGGATGGCATAGTACAGGGAGAAGATGTACAGAAGTTTGCCGGAAGGATTTACCGGGAGGCACAGAGACTGATCCAGCTTGTTGAGGATACGATCAAGATCTCTCAGCTGGATGAGGGCGAAAATCCGTATGAATGGGAAAAAGTGGATGCCTATGCAGTTGTAAAAAATGTATGCGGAAATCTAAGAGACATTGCGGCAAAGAAAAACGTGCATCTTTTTATTGACGGCGAGAAACTGAACTTTTGTACAGTAAGACCTATTCTGGAAGAGGTCATTTATAACCTGTGCGATAATGGAATCAAATATAACCGGGAAGATGGTACAGTAAGTATTCATCTTCAGGAACTGAAAGACAGCGTGGAGATTAGAGTTAAGGACAATGGGATAGGAATTCCCAGAGAAGACTGCAGTAGAGTATTTGAAAGGTTTTATCGTGTAGATAAAAGCCATTCTAAGGCAATCGGTGGTACAGGACTGGGACTGTCGATCGTGAAGCATGGAGTTACCTTCCTTGGTGGTACACTTAAGATGTTCAGTGAAGAAGGCAAAGGTACGGAAATTACTATGACATTTCCAAAAGAACGAAAATCTAACGAATAAAAAGCAGGAGATGCGGGCAGGTTACTGTCAGCATCTCCTGTTTTTTAATAGCAATATGCGCCCTCGTAGCGTCCACAGGCGTCTTTTTTGTGAGAAAGTTCCTTGCAGGAGCTGCAGCGATCGCAGAATTCCTGCTCATAACAGGTTGCACAGATACAGTTCCCACAGCTGCTGCGGTCATAAGCCGGAGTACAGGTGTAGGGAAGAGTTTCTTTAGGTTTTTCTTCCTTCATGATATTCACCTCTCCTGAAACATTTTGATAACTGTATTATATATCTGTGTTTCAGGAGATTCAAGAAATTTATTTTGATTCCCACCGGCCGGAAGCACCACATGGAAGAACAAGTCCGCTGGCTGTTACCGGGAGACCGATTTCCTGAGAATCCACATGTCCGTTGAAGGATTTCAGTTCTGTTGACAACATATAAGTCAGAACAGCCGGTGCAAGTCCTGTAGTGTAGGAGTTGATCAGGAAAAACAGCGGATCCTGACTCAAAAGCTTCACACACAGTTTCACAAGAGGATGGATCGCATCCTCGATCTTCCAGATTTCACCTTTGGGTCCACGTCCGTAGGACGGAGGGTCCATAATAATGGCATCGTAATGATTACCACGGCGGATCTCACGCTCAACGAATTTTACACAGTCATCGACCAGCCAGCGGATCGGTGCCTCTGAGAGACCGGATGCGGCGGCATTTTCTTTTGCCCAGTTTACCATTCCCTTGGAAGCGTCTACATGGGTAACCTGTGCGCCGGCAGCAGCCGCTGCAAGAGTTGCACCTCCTGTGTAGGCAAAAAGATTCAATACTTTGATCGGACGTCCTGCATTGCGGATCTTGTCACCAAACCAGTCCCAGTTGACTGCCTGCTCCGGAAACAGTCCGGTATGCTTGAAACTGAATGGTTTCAGGTGGAAAGTGAGATGTTTATAATGGAGATCCCACTGCTGAGGAAGATCAAAAAACTCCCATTCGCCGCCGCCCTTTTTGCTGCGGTGATAATGTGCGTTCATGTTTTTCCAGCCCTTGCTTACCTTTGGGGTATCCCAGATAACCTGCGGATCCGGACGGACCAGGGTGTATTTGCCCCAGCGCTCCAGCTTTTCACCACAGGAAGCATCAATTACTTCGTATTCTTTCCAGTCATTTGCAATCCACATATATTATAACCTTTCCTGTAACTGTAAGGGTGTTGAACAGTTACCCTTTCTTTGTATGCATTTTATAGGAATCTTTTGAAGGATCCTGTCTATTCAGTATAGGTGAAACCGCAGGATTCTGCAAGCAAAACTGTCGCGTTTTGTGTATATGTCGTGTAGTTTATGCAGAATTTACACTTTATCACTCTGATTTGAGAAAATTTTTTATAAATACAGAGGCTGTGGGACTTGACAAGCAGGAATTTAGCATACTAAAATAGACGAGATAGTAAATCAGCTTAAAAGCTGGCGCTAAAGAAGAGGGAATTTATATTTATGCCGGTACAGGATTCTGGGGATCGGCACGAGGAGGACAATTATGCAGAAGTACAGCGAAATGAGCAGAGAACAGCTGCTGGATCTGAAGAAAGAACTGGATAAGCAGTATGCAGATATCAAAGCACAGGGACTTGCCCTGGATATGTCACGTGGTAAACCGGCAGCAGATCAGCTGGATCTTTCTATGGAAATGATGGATGTTCTGTCAAGCAGCACAGATCTGAAATGTGAAACAGGGGTAGATTGTCGTAACTATGGAGTTATGGATGGTATTCCGGAGGCAAAGCGTCTTCTTGGAGAGATTTCTGAGGTATCACCGGAAAACATCATCATTTATGGTACTTCCAGTCTGAACGTTATGTTTGATACTGTGGCACGTTCTATGACACATGGTGTTATGGGAAATACACCATGGTGCAAGCTGGATAAGGTAAAATTCCTCTGCCCTGTTCCGGGATATGACCGCCATTTTAAGGTTACAGAGTTCTTTGGAATTGAGATGATCAATGTTCCGATGACTCCGCAGGGACCGGATATGGATATGGTTGAGAAACTGGTAAGTGAAGATCCGGCAATCAAGGGTATCTGGTGTGTTCCGAAATATTCCAATCCACAGGGATATACTTACTCAGAGGAAACAGTTAAACGTTTTGCCCGTCTGAAGCCGGCTGCACCGGATTTCCGTATCTACTGGGATAATGCTTACAGTGTACATCATCTCTATGACGATGAGAAGGAGCAGGATTTCCTTCTTGAAATTCTCGAAGAGTGCGCAAAAGCAGGAAATCCTGATATTGTTTATAAGTTTACTTCTACATCCAAGATCAGCTTCCCGGGTTCCGGTATCGCAGCAGTAGCTGCATCCAAGGCTAATCTGGATGATTTCCGTAAATATATGACTGTCCAGACTATCGGACATGATAAACTGAATCAGCTTCGTCATGTAAGATTCTTCAAGAATCTGGATGGTGTTCATGCACATATGAGCAAACATGCAGCAATTCTCCGTCCGAAATTCGAAATGGTAGAGGCAACTCTGGAAAAAGAACTCGGCGGACTTGGAATTGGCAGCTGGACCACACCGAAGGGTGGCTACTTTATTTCCTTTGAGTCTATGGACGGATGTGCAAAAGCAATCGTTGCCAAGGCAAAAGAAGCAGGCGTTGTTATGACAGGTGCGGGAGCAACTTATCCATATGGTAAAGATCCAAAAGACAGCAATATCCGTATTGCACCATCTTTCCCGCCACTTGAAGAGCTTGAAAAAGCAGCACAGGTATTTGTTGTCTGCGTTAAGCTTGCAAGTGTAGAGAAGCTTCTTGCTGAATAAGACATTTTTTGACCAGGCTGCTGTGAACGGAGTGAACAGCAGCTATTTCAGGAGGCATCATGGCAGAAGAAAACAGAAAAATGAGCAAGGGAAGAAAGATACTGGTAGGCTTCATTGTTGTACTGTTTTTACTGACCATCGGTGCCTACTTTTTTGGAGTATATTATTTTACAAAGCATTTCCTGCCGGGAACACAGGTAAATGGTTTTAACTGTTCCTACATGACACAGGAAGAGACAGAAAAACTTCTGGCAGAAAAGACCAGCGTATACGTTCTTGCTGTTCAGACCAGAGGAAATGGTCAGGAGAGCATTTCAGCAGATCAGATCGATCTGAAATATACTTCAGATGGCAGTGTGAACAGGATGCTGCATAAGCAGAAACGTTTTCAGTGGTTTCTTGCATTCAGTCAGCATAAATCCTGGGAGGTTTCAGCATCAGTCAGCTATAATGAAAAGCTTTTTCAGAAGGCCATAGATGGTCTGAACTGCCTGAAGGACAATCAGGAACCTTCAGATGCGTACATAAAGGAAAATGAGGACGGGTTCGAAATTGTACCGGAAGTAGAAGGCACAAAGGTTGACAGAGAGAAACTGCAGAAGGATATTTCTAATGCAGTTACAACGGGCAGAACAGTAGTAAATCTTGAAGTTGACGAATGCTATGTAAATCCGTTAATATATAGTGATGAGCTGAAAAGTGACTGTGAGCAGATGAATGAACTTACGGATGTTGTGATCACGTATGATTTCAGTGACCGAAAGGAAACGGTTGACAGGACTCTGATCAAAGAATGGCTTGGCAGAGATGAGGATGGCAGTCTGATCCTGGATAAAGATGCGATTGCGTCCTATGTAGGGCAGCTTGCATCGAAGTATGATACGGTTGGTACAGATCGTACTTTCTCGACGTATGATAACAGGGATATCACTGTATCCGGAGGCACTTATGGATGGCTGATCGACCAGCCAAAGGAGACCGACGCTTTATATCAGGCAATCCTTGATAAGAAAACTCAGGTGAGAGAACCTGTATATGCACAGAAGGCGGCAAGCCGTGATATGAATGATATCGGATATTCTTACGTGGAAGTCAGTCTGACAGATCGCAGACTTGTCCTTTATAAGAGCGGAACGCCTGTTGTGGATACCGGGATTGCGATCAGCAGCAGTACACCGGATGGTGTGTACTCGATCGAAGAAAAGAAGACAGGTGTATCTGTAGGAAATATGACCGCAGACTGCTGGCTGTCTTTTACGGATGATCTTGGTATTTATGGTGATCCGGGATTAAATCTCAGTGCGATAACAGACACAGAGGAGGACAGCTTTGGCAGTACGGATTATGTGGATTTCAGCTCAGATATGACAGACTGGACCGGCACAGAAGGCTGTATTGTACTGCCGGAAGAGGCTGCACAGGAACTGTATCAGAATGTAGAAACCGGCATGCCGGTGGTTGTTTATAAATTCTGAATGAATAACTACAAGTAAAAATGCTGCAGAGATTCGGAGGTGAATTTTTGCAGCAGTTTTTGCATTCTTTAAGGAGATGGAAGAATATGAAAATTGTTGTATTAGCAGGTGGAACCAGTACAGAAAGAGATGTCTCTATTGTATCAGGAACAGGAATCTGTCAGGCACTCAGACAGAAAGGTCATCAGGCGATTCTGGTGGATGTATTCTGTGGCCTTGAATCGGTAGACTGGGCAAATCCTTTTCCGGCAGAATATGATGTCGAAAAGGCGGCAGAGTATATCAAGAGCTTTAATTCCCAGATGAAAGAGTTAAAGAAAACCCGCAGAGATTTCTTTGGACCAAATGTCATTGAACTCTGCAAAAAAGCAGATTTTGTTTTCCTTGGACTTCACGGTGCGAACGGAGAAGACGGTAAATTACAGGCAGCCTTTGATCTGATGGGAATCCCTTATACCGGAACAGGATATTTAAGCAGTGCAATGGCGATGGATAAAGGTGTGACTAAGGCTATGTTCCAGATGAGAGGCGTGAGCACACCAGGCGGTAAATCCATGAAGAAAAAAGACCGCCAGGATTCTCTTGCAGCACTTGGTATGGAGTTTCCTGTAGTAGTTAAGACATGCTGTGGTGGTTCCAGTATTGGTGTTTATATTGTAGATGATCAGGAAGCTTACCAAAAAGCACTGGATGAGGCATTTGAATATGAGAATGAAGTAGTTGTAGAAGAGTTTATCAAGGGCGTGGAGTATACAGTTGCAGTGGTTGACGGAACGGCTTATCCGGTTGTTCAGATCGTCCCGAAAGAGGGATTCTATGATTATGAAAATAAATACAAACCAGGTGCAGTACAGGAGACCTGCCCGGCACCGATTTCTGAAGAACTGACAAAACGTCTTCAGGAAGCGGCCGTTGACGGTTATCATGCACTGGAGATGGAAAGCTATGCAAGACTTGATTTCATCGTGACAGAAGATGAGAAGATATACTGCCTGGAGGCAAATACACTTCCGGGAATGACTCCTACCAGTCTGATACCACAGGAGGCTGCCGTTCTTGGAATGGATTATCCTACTCTGTGCGAAGAATTGATTCGTGTATCACAGAAAAAATACGAATAAGGAAATATCATCACCGGAATGCCATGAACGCAAGGTGATATATGGATATGGAGAGGAAATCGATATGAAAAATCTTACTATAAAAAATCTTACAGAGGTCTGCTCCGGCATCTACCATGGTCCGGAAAACATAATGGACAGAGAGGTTTCATCCATTACCACAGACAGCCGTAAGATCGAAAAAGACAGTCTGTTTGTTCCAATCGTAGGAGAACGTGTGGATGCGCATCATTTTATTGAGGATGTCATGAGCAAAGGGGCACTTGTAACACTGTCGGAACGAGAACTTAAGAATGCTGATTTTCCGTATATTCAGATAAATTCTTCCCTTCAGGCTGTGAAGGATATCGCAGAATTTTATCTGAAACAGCTTCAGATACCGGTTGTAGGGATTACAGGAAGCGTGGGAAAGACCAGTACCAAAGAGGTGATCGCGTCTGTTCTGAAGGAGAAATACCGCACTCTTAAGACACAGGGAAATTTTAACAACGAACTGGGACTTCCACTCACAGTTTTTCGCCTGAGAGAGGAAGATCAGATTGCTGTTCTGGAAATGGGAATCAGTGATTTTGGAGAGATGAGCCGGCTGACAAAGATTGCAAGGCCAGATACCTGTGTGATCACAAACATCGGAACCTGTCATCTGGAAAATCTTGGAGACCGTGACGGTGTGCTTAAAGCAAAGACTGAAATCTTTAAATGTATGAATCCGGAAGGACATATTGTCCTGAACGGTGATGATGACAAGCTTGCCTCAGTAAGCGAATACAATGGCATTAAACCGGTATTCTTTGGACTGGATGAAAATCGTGATGTTTACGCAGACCATATTGAAAGTAAGGGACTCAAAGGTGTAGCGTGCCGTATCCATCTCGGGGAAGCTGTTTTTGATGTTCTTGTTCCGACACCGGGAATTCATATGGTCTATAATGCACTGGCTGCCGCTGCTGTCGGACGCATCTATGGTCTTACCACGGAAGAAATCAAAAAGGGCATCGAAAGCCTTGAGACGATCCGTGGCCGTTTCAAAATGATAGAGACAGATAAATTCCTTGTGGTAGATGACTGCTATAATGCAAATCCAATGTCAATGAAGGCTTCGCTGGATGTTCTTCATGATGGAGAAGGCCGCAGAGTGGCAATTCTTGGAGATATGGGTGAGCTTGGAGAAAATGAGATTGCTCTTCATGAGGAGGTTGGAGCTCATGCTGCACAGTGTGGAATAGATGCCTGCATCTGTGTCGGTGAACTTTCGGCACATATGGCAGAAGCGGCACGAAAGGCTGATCCGGATTTTGAGGTTATTTATGAAGAGAGCAGGGAAGCACTCCTTGAACATCTGAAAGATCTGGTTCAGAAGGGAGATACGATTCTCGTAAAAGCATCTCACTTTATGAAGTTTGAAGAGGTTGTTGAAGCACTGGAAAAAATGTAAAGATCTGGAATCCGTATATCTCGGATGAATATAAGAATAACGGAAACTCCCATTGAGTGGCTGAATTCTCACGAAAAACAGAGAATTCAGCTGTTTACGGGAGTTTTTTGTATTTTCAAAGGAGAATTTGATGAACGATTTTTGTTTGCAGCAGATTCCCGGAGGTGTAGAATGTGAATTAACAGCAGAAAGAGCCGGAGCGGTGAAGCCGGACAGATTGTAAAAGCAAGGAGGGGCTTATGCTGGAGAAAATCATGGACCTGCAGATACTGTTTTGTATCATGGCTGCATCCGGTGCATCCGGTGCAGTCGGTATGCTGGCAGTACACCTTACTTACAGAAGAATTTTGCGAAGAACGAATGCGGTCACAAGTCTTAAGGAAAAATGGCTGAATCTCTGGAAGACAAGAGACAAACTGCTGAATCGAATGAATCTTCTGGTCTGGATTCCGTCTCTTTTGTCAACGGGGTGTCTGGTATTGGCGGTATGGTTTGTGACAAGGCTTGACTGGACAGATGGACTGCCGCTTCGCTATCTCTATCTGGGCACAGTGATCCCGGTTGGTCTTATGATTCTCAGACAGGCACTGGATTTTGCTTACAGAGAAGAACTGGTGATGAATTCTCTTGCGGATTATATTTTGTCTGTGAAAACGCGAAGAGAAGAAACCGTCACTTCAAGAAAGTCAGAACCTGTCCCTGTCGTGCAGCCGGCAAAAGTGGATCCTGCACTTCAGGAGGAGATGGTGGAGAAGATCACAGCAAGTATCCGGCAGACTGCTGCTACCGGAAGTCATTTCAGCAAGATGCTTAGCCCGGAAGAAGAGGAGATTATGAGAGAGATCATCCGGGAATTCATGGAGTGACAGGAAACTCAGAGGAAATAGTTCTTGTAGGAAGGAGAGGTGTTTGTTATACTTTGAAGCATAACGGAAGCTGAGAAACTTGAGAATATGCGGCTGTAAAGAGGATAAACGCTACTGTGAACAGTTACGGATAAACAGCTGCAGACACACAAAATAAAGGGAGAAGAGTCTGAAAAACAGTAGACTTCAGATTCACAAGTCAAGATGAATAAAAAGAGAATTACGTGGATAGAACTTCTTCGCATTGCCGCCTGCATCGGCGTGATCGGTATTCATGCCGGATCGCAGCATTTCCGGGATACAGCACTGGATTCCGGGGTGTGGAGAGTTTCAAATTTCTATCATGGGATCTTCCGGTTTGCAGTCGCTGTGTTTGTTATGATCAGCGGTACCCTGTATCTGGACAGCAAACGGAACTGGTCCCTTAAGAAACTGTGGAGAAAGAACATTCTGCAGATTGCGGCTGCATATGCCTTCTGGCAGTTTTTTTATGCAGTATACAGAATTGTGGTTTCAGGAAATATGGAAGGTCCGGTCCTGTTTTTAAAGAAGGTCCTGATTTATTGCAGCAGTTCCTACTTTCATTTATGGTATCTTCCGATGCTGGCAGGGCTTCTGGCCGTGACGCCGCTTCTGTGGGAGATCGTAAACTGTGAACGCGGGAAGAAATGGGAGGAATATCTGATCCTGCTGTTTCTGATCTTCAAGATTCTGCCGTACACGATGAATTGTTTCTCATTTCCGCTGAAAGAGTATGTTATGGATCTGATGTATACGATTCAGCCTGGAATGATAGTGGATTATGCAGGATATTTTGTTCTGGGGCATTATCTTTCTCATTATGAGATTCCGAAAAAAATGGAAAAGACAGTTTATATTCTTGGAGTCGTTCTGATCATAACAGCAATCCTGCTCTGTCAGATCATGTCACCGCGGGAAGGAAGAGAGATACAGGCATATTATGAAAACTTCACGCTGGCCGGATTTTTCTGGGGAAGTGCAGTATTTCTGTTTTTCAAAAATTATGTATCCCGAATTCAGTGGACAGAGAAACAGGAAGAAGTGATCTGCCGGTTAGGGAGCTATACCTTTGGTATTTATCTGATCCATGCGTTTTTCCGCGATATCCTGCACAGAGCAGGGGTGGACAGTATGATGATCGGAATTACATTTATTGCGATTCCGATGGTTATGATATGTATTTTTGTACTTAGCTGTATTGGAGTAATACTTATAAAGAAAATACCGGTCTTAGGCAAATGGATCGTCTGAAAGTTTTGGGATGATTCTGCCGGCAGGAAACAAAAACAAACACTGCCGCTCACAGCAGGCTGTCAATTGGCAGCAGGGCTGCGGGCGGCAGTTTCTTACTTTATCTTGAAGCAAACCTGTCCGTTTTGTCAATCTTCTTCGATGACTTGAATCTCCAGATAATCAAATTCAATATGCTCAATAAAACTGTCCTGGCGGAATCTGGTTCTGGCATGGCGTTTAAAATCAGCAACATTGCTGTCCAGCCAGATTGGATTTTCCAGGTCAAAATCATAGCAGATTTCTTGAAGTGCCCGAAAAATCTTGTGTGTTCTTGTATCTTCAGAGTCGTCATCAATGACGATGTCTTTTAACATGTGGTTGTCTTTCCACATTTTTCCCCATAAACGAAACATATAATTAAAAACCTCCCTGTCAGAACTGCCATAGGCGGCAGAAATGTGATTCTAAGTATAACGGATTTTGATGGGAAAGTAAAGGAGTGTTATAAATTCACCAGAGTCATGTTTTTTGTGACATATCTTATGAAATCTCATTGCAGATTTTAGTGAGATAAAGTATAATTAATATACATTTTGCAAAAACAGCAAGAATGCAATGCAGAATTTACATGAATGGAGGAGTTATTATGAAGCTATACGACGGTGGCGTTTACCTTGTAAACGGTTATGATATTGTTGAAGAAGGCAAGATGGAACAGCCGGTATCCAGAGAAGACGCAGCAAAGAACACTATGGCATATGGTATTCTGGAGTCACACAATACTTCCGGAAATATGCAGAAATTACAGATCAAGTTTGATAAATTAACATCCCATGATATTACTTTTGTAGGAATTATTCAGACAGCCCGTGCTTCAGGACTCGAGAAATTCCCGATTCCTTATGTGCTCACAAACTGTCACAACTCTCTCTGTGCAGTGGGCGGAACCATCAATGAAGATGATCATATGTTCGGACTTACCTGTGCAAAGAAATATGGCGGAGTATATGTACCTCCTCATCAGGCAGTTATCCATCAGTTCGCACGTGAGATGCTTGCAGGCGGCGGCAAGATGATTCTTGGTTCTGACAGCCATACCCGTTACGGTGCACTTGGTACCATGGCTATGGGTGAAGGTGGCGGAGAACTGGTTAAGCAGCTTCTTTCCCAGACGTATGACATCAATATGCCGGGCGTAGTTGCTATTTATCTTAAGGGACAGCCAAGACCGGGCGTAGGTCCGCAGGACGTTGCACTGGCAATTATCGGTAAGGTATTTGCCAACGGCTATGTAAAGAATAAGGTTATGGAATTCGTAGGACCTGGAGTTGCCGGTTTAAGTGCAGATTTCCGTATTGGTATCGATGTTATGACAACAGAGACAACCTGTCTTTCTTCTATCTGGCAGACAGATGAGACCATTGAGGAATTCTATGAGATCCATGGCAGAAAAGAAGATTACAGAGAACTGAAGCCAGGCAAGGTTGCATACTATGACGGCTGTGTAGAGGTGGATTTAAGTGAGATCAGGCCAATGATCGCAATGCCGTTCCATCCAAGCAATACCTATACAATTGATGAACTGAAAGCAAATCTCTATGACATTCTTGATGATGTAGAGAAGAAAGCACAGATCAGCCTCGATGGCAAAGTTCCGTATTCACTTAAGGATAAAGTCGTAGATGGCAAGCTTTATGTGGAACAGGGAATCATTGCCGGATGTGCGGGCGGTGGATTTGAGAATATCTGTGCAGCAGCAGATATCCTTCGTGGAGCAAGCATCGGAGCAGATGCATTTACACTCAGTGTTTATCCTGCAAGTACACCAATCTATATGGAACTTGCAAGAAATGGTGTCCTCGCAGATCTGCTTGAAACAGGTGCCGTTGTGAAGACTGCTTTCTGCGGACCTTGTTTTGGTGCCGGAGATACTCCTGCAAACAATGCATTCAGTATCCGTCATACAACCAGAAACTTCCCGAATCGTGAAGGATCTAAGGTTCAGAACGGACAGATTTCCTCAGTTGCTCTTATGGATGCAAGATCTATTGCGGCAACAGCTGCCAATAAGGGCTTCCTGACTTCTGCCGAAGAATTTACAGGAACCTACAGACAGCAGAAATATTTCTTCGACAAGACAATTTATGATAATCGTATCTTTGACAGCAAGGGAGTAGCAGATCCGAGTGTTGAGATCCAGTTTGGTCCAAACATCAAAGACTGGCCGGAGATGCCTGCACTGGCAGAGAATCTTGTGCTTAAGGTTGTTTCTGAGATCCATGATCCTGTTACAACAACAGATGAGCTGATTCCGTCAGGTGAGACTTCTTCCTTCCGTTCCAATCCTCTTGGACTGGCAGAGTTTACCCTTTCCAGAAGAGATCCGGAGTATGTCGGACGCGCCAAAGAGATTCAGAAGGCACAGAAGGCAATTGAGGCTGGTGAATGTCCGGTTGATGCAGTTCCTGAGCTGAAACCGGTTATGGAAGCTGTAAAGAAACAGTTTGCAGACATCAGCAAAGAAAATGTTGGAGTCGGAAGTACGATCTTTGCCGTAAAACCTGGCGATGGTTCTGCGCGTGAGCAGGCTGCTTCCTGCCAGAAGGTTCTCGGTGGATGGGCAAATATTGCAAATGAGTACGCAACCAAACGTTATCGTTCTAACCTCATCAACTGGGGTATGCTTCCGTTCCTGATCCCAGAGGGAGAGCTTCCATTTGCAAACGGAGATTTCCTGTTCTTCCCACAGATCCGCAAGGCTGTTGCAGAAAAAGCAGACAGCATCACTGGATATGTAGTTAAGGAAGACGGGCTCAGAGAATTCCAGGTGACTCTTGGAGAACTGACAGATGATGAACGTGAGATTATCCTCAAAGGCTGTCTGATCAACTACAACAGAAAATAATATAACTGTTCACAGTAACAGAATAATCTGAAGGAATCGAATTTCAGTTCAGATTCTAAGGAGGGGTGCCGCACTTTGTGTGACACCCCTCCTGGCTTATATGGGAAATATATGAAAAAAATAAATTATCAGAAAATAATAAACAAAACACACAAATAAAACAAGAATAAAGTCGTAAATAAGAAATATATAAAATAAAATACAAAATAATTGAAAAATGTGTTGACAAATATGGATTGTAGTGCTATTATAATCTCATCAAAACAAAAGAAAACAAACACACAAAGTACAAAAGATACTCATTCAATTCATAGTATATAGAACACACATGAAAGGAATGAAATCAAAAAGAAAGGTTAAGGTGATACCGTTGGGACAGTAGTTATTAACGATCATCAATATAAGAAGTGATAGGAATCGAGTTTCCTGCCAGAAAGACCTGATACATATTAGCCCATTGAATTAGAAATAATCATATTCTGACAGAAGATTAATGAAAGTTATAACCTGGTGAACAGGACTTCATAAGAAGAAATGATTGTTTAAGAGTAAGTATTACAGGTATATAGAATCGATTACTTATATTGAATAACTATCACGCACCTGATACAGAGGATTTCGAAGATGTGTAAAGAAACATTTTTGAAAAAGTATAACTCCTTGTTTTAGAATTTCGTCTGAAAGAAGAGATTCAGAGAAATCCAAAGATAAACAGGCAAGATACTTTGAAATGCATATAAGATAAATTCTCATATGGATTGAAACTTTGCATCAGAAGAACATCTCCTCACAACAGATGTTAAGAAGAGATAAGAAGGAAGCTTATTTCTAAGGAAAACAATTCGAAATTTAATAAGTTAAGTTTGGAGTTGCTCTAGTCCAGCGAAAAAGATATCCGGAATTCTCTATAAATTAAATTATAATCCGTAAATTATAATTTAAATCTATAAACTTTCTAAATAAGCGAAATGATAAACATCGTATCGTTTATGAGCAGGGAATAAAATATTTTAATCATCCGATAAGACATGAATATGAGATTAATATAAAACTGAATAAAGAGAATTGAATGAAAGATATATAATGTAGATATATCACAGGAATTCAATTAGCAGACAAGACGATAAGTTTGAAAGAACTAAGAGGTTATTAAAATTGAATAGTGAAGAGTGTTAAGACGACCATCCTTTTATCATAATTCGTGAAGAATAAATAGAAGTGATGGTCGTCTTTGTTGTTGTATTCCGTGCTCTTTTACGTTATACTCTCCTCAAAAGGAGAGATTTTTTTATGCGAAATTTTAATATACAGGATTGTATCCTCTATGAGGACAGGGAAATTTTAGTATGCCATAAACCCGCAGGTATCGCTGTGCAGAATGCCAGACTGGGAGCCGCGGATATGGAGAGCAGCCTGAAAAATTACCTGGCACTCAAAAATCCCGGAAAAATGCCGTATCTTGGTGTTGTACACAGGCTGGATCAGCCGGTAGAAGGCGTTCTTGTGTTTGCTAAAACACCGAAAGCGGCATCCGGGCTGACTCGACAGATTACTGCAAAAACTGTTACGAAGGAATATCTGGCGGTGACAGCACAGATGTCGGATGAAAAGCAGGGACATTTAGAAGATTATCTCAAAAAAGACAGCAGGACAAATTCTTCGTCTGTGGTTGCTTCCAAAACACCAGGAGCAAAAAAGGCGGTTCTTGATTATTGGGTGCAGGAAGAAATAAAAGATGAAAGGACAGAAACCGGAAAGAGGATTCTGGTAAAAATTGCCCTGGATACAGGACGCCATCATCAGATCAGAGTTCAGATGGCGCATAAGGGAATGCCGCTTCTGGGAGATCGAAAATATAATGCAAAGGATCTTTCCGGCCTGCCACTGGGATTGTGTTCCTGTCATCTGGCATTTCGTCATCCGGTAACAGGAAAGAAGATGGAATTTAAGGCTGCACCGAAGGGGGAAGCATTCACTGGCTTTCAGACGCTGTGAATGCCACAGTAATCATAACCGATTTTCCCTGTAAATAATGAAAAAATTATGAAATCTATAGACTCAAAAAAGAAAATGTGTATAATGTAAAAAAAGAAGCGCATTTGTATAAAGGATATATTAAGGAAAAGAGGGAAAACGATGAGAAAAGCGGCTGCAGCCGGAATTATTCTTGCCGGAATTATTTTAGTGGCAGGAGGATTCGATAGAAAAGGCGGCTCTGATAATTTTGTAGCGGATGTGCAGGCAAATGACGAGACAACACAGAAAGAAGAAGAGAACAGCTCATCTGAAGAGACAGAACTGGAAACACAAATAGATACTTCGGCACCTGTTACAGCAGGAAGCAGGATTGCCGTTGTGAGCAAGAGCGTAGACGGTGAATTCTGGAAAGCAATCCGTACCGGCATGGAGGATGCGGTGAAGGATGTCAACGCGGCATACGGCTATACGTCAGACGATCAGATCACGATGACGTTTGAAGGTGCGAGCAATGAGCAGGATGTGGAGAAGCAGATAAATACACTGGATGCAGTTATTGCAGAGAATCCAACGGTATTATGTCTTTCAGCAGGGGATGAGGATTCCTGCCAGGCTCAGATCGAGGCAGCGAAGGAAAATGGAATTTCAGTAGTTGCTTTTGACTCTAATGTAACGGACAGTGACATGATTGCAGCTTTTAGGGGTACTGATAATACTTCTGTAGGAAAGCTTGCAGGAGAGAAGCTCGCAGATGCAATAGGAAAGAGCGGCAAGGTGGCGATTTTTTCGGCACAGGAGAAGACAGAGAGTTCCAGGAGGCGAGTAGAGGGATTTAAGGAAGCAATCTCAGCTTATTCAGATATTTCAGTTGTTCAGGAATTATACATGGACAAGGTGGAGGATATGCAGTCTGCAATAGAGAGTACGCTGCAGTCTTATCCGGATCTTGCCGGCGTTTTTTGTACCAATGCGGATGTCTCTGATCTTTATCTTGATACCGAAAAAACAGGTGATCATGTTCTGACTATGGTTGGAGTAGATGCTACATCCAAGCAGCAGGAGGCAATTCGTAATGGTGTTGAGGCAGGTGTGGTTTCGCAGGATCCATACAGAATCGGCTACCAGACAATTCTGGCTGCAGTGCAGCTGACCGTTCCAAAGGAAGAAGTCTCAGGTGTTGAGAGAACGGTGCTTTATGATCCAGCATGGATTGATTCTTCAAGTCTGGATGATCCGGAGTACAGAGATTATCTTTATGGAAAATAATATAAATATTTGTATTCTATGCATAGCACAAGGACAGTTCACATTGAACTGTCCTTGTGCTATAATAAACAGGTTCATTAAAATAAAGGAGGAAAAATTTTTGAAGGAAAGAGAAACATTTGGCTCAAGGCTTGGTTTCATTCTGGTTTCAGCCGGATGCGCGGTAGGTCTTGGAAACGTATGGAAATTTCCATATATGACAGGTAAGTATGGCGGTGCTGCATTTATCCTTATTTATCTTGTTTTTCTTGTGCTGCTTGGGCTGCCGATCCTTGTGAGTGAATTTGCAGTAGGGCGCAGCAGCAGACTGAGTACGGCGAGAGCATTTCATAAACTGGAACCGGAGGGTTCTAATTTTCATAAATACAGTTATATGGGAATGATCGGCAATTACATGCTGATGATGTTTTATACGATGGTGGCAGGCTGGATGATGTACTATTGTTATGTTATGGCATCCGGTAAGCTGAGCGGTGCTTCTTCTGATGAGATAAGTGGATTTTTTTCAAATTTGATGACGTCCACAGGTACCATGACGGGCTGGATGATTGCGGCAGTTCTGCTTGCATTTGGAGTCTGTTCGCTGGGACTTAAGAATGGAATTGAGCGTATCACCAAGGTTATGATGATCTGTCTTCTGGCACTTATCGTTGTGCTGGCTGTTCATTCTGTGACTCTGGACGGTGCAATGGAGGGTGTTAAATTCTATCTGGTGCCAAACCTTGACAATATTCGTGAGGCAGGTCTTGGAAATGTAATCTTCGGGGCACTTTCACAGGCATTCTTTACGTTGAGCATTGGTATCGGAGCTATGGAAATATTTGGAAGCTATATGGGAAAAGAACAGACGCTGGCAGGTGAGAGTGTCAACATCCTGATCCTGGATACCTTTGTTGCACTGATGGCTGGACTGATCATTATTCCTGCATGTTTTGCTTTTAATGTAGAACCGGGAGCAGGTCCGGGACTGGTATTTATCACTCTGCCGAATGTCTTTAATCAGATGGCAGGAGGAAGGCTCTGGGGAACACTGTTCTTCTTATTTATGTCATTTGCAGCATTATCCACAGTTATTGCAGTGTTTGAGAATATTCTTTCTTTTGCAATGGATTTGTGGGGCTGGAAGCGAAACAAGGCGGTTCTTGTAAATATTGTTCTGATCATCGCTCTTTCCATGCCGGCAATCCTTGGATTTGGTCCATGGTCCGGAATCCAGATTCTTGGTGAAGGGACAAACATTATGGATCTGGAGGATTTTATTATTTCCAATAATATCCTGCCGCTGGGATCTGTGATCTTTGTGATCTTCTGTGCATCCAGAAAAGGCTGGGGATGGGAGAATTTTATCAAAGAGGCCAATACAGGTTCCGGACTGAAATTTCCGACATTCATCAGAAATTATATGCTGTGGGTGATACCGGTAGTTGTAGCAGTCATTTATCTGAAAGGGTACTATGACATGTTCCAGCCAAAAGGACTTTCCTATCTGATTCCATGGATGATTGTTGGTATTGCCATGCTGGCGCTGGTTGGATGGATTGTACTCGGACACAATAAAAAGAAATAAGATATCAGGATTATGGAAGTGCATAGCATGGAATGATCAACAGGTATCATAAACGACAAACAATTAAGAGGAGGATGATTATGATAGCAGAAAAAATGAAACCTTTTGTACAGAATAACTCAGCAATTCGTATGATGTTTGAGGAGGGAAACCGTCTTCGTGCAAAGTACGGCGCGGATAAGGTATATGATTTCAGCCTGGGAAATCCGAGCGTTCCGGCACCGGACTGTGTGAGAGAGGCAATCATTGACCTTGCAAACAACGAAGAACCGACAGTTCTTCACGGTTATATGAGCAATGCCGGGTTTGAAGATGTCAGAGAAACAATTGCACAGTCTCTGAACCGTCGTTTTGGAACCAGTTTTTCTGCACATAATCTGATTATGACCGTTGGTGCGGCCAGTGGGCTGAATGTGATCCTCAAGACAATCCTGAATCCTGGAGAAGAAGTGATCGTTTTTGCACCGTATTTTCTGGAATATGGTGCATATGTACGTAATTATGACGGTCAGCTTGTGGAAATCTCCCCGAATACAGAGACTTTTCAGCCAAACTTAAGTGAACTGGAAGAGAAGATTACCGTGAATACCCGTGCAGTGATCGTGAATACACCACATAATCCTACAGGTGTTGTTTATTCCGAGGATACGATCAAAGAACTGTCTGCGATCCTTGAGAAAAAACAGCAGGAGTTTGGCTCTGTAATTTATCTGATTTCTGATGAACCATACAGAGAGTTGGCTTATGATGGAGTGGAGGTTCCATATCTGACAAAATATTACAGGAATACTGTTGTGGGATATTCCTACAGTAAATCACTCTCTTTACCGGGAGAGCGTATTGGCTATCTGGTCATTCCAGATGAACTGGAAGACAGTGCAACAGTTATTACGGCAGCAGCAATTGCAAATCGTATACTTGGAAGTGTCAACGCTCCGTCTCTGATGCAGAAGGTGATCCAGAAATGTGTAGATGCAGAGGTGGATGTGGCTGCTTATGACAGAAATCGTCTGACACTTTACAACGGGCTGACAGAATGTGGCTTTGAATGTATCAAACCACAGGGAGCTTTTTATTTATTTGTGAAATCTCCGATCGCAGATGAGAAACAGTTCTGTGAGGCCGGTAAGAAATATAACATCCTTATGGTTCCAGGAAGCTCCTTTGCCTGCCCGGGATATGTGAGACTGGCATACTGCGTCTCTTATGAGACAATCTGTAATTCCCTTCCGGAATTTCGGAAGCTGGCAGCAGAGTATGGACTTGCGTAGAGAAAAAGAATATTTTTTTAAATGCAGAGAAGCCGCATTGTGCGGCTTCTTTTATTGTGAAATAATAAACAAAGTTTTTCGGCTTTGATATCAGATTTTATCAATTTTCTTACGGATTTCCAGCATCCGGTGATCCAGCTGGCTGATCATGGAGGCACATTGCTGCAGTTCCTCGTTGATAGGAGCTGCCTGTTTCTGATCTCTTTTATAGCGAAGATGATGATCAAGATTAGCCCAGTAATCCATGGCAGCTGTTCGAAGCTGCAGCTCCAGCTTGATCCACTGATTTTCTTCCTGAAATGGAATGGCAATTTCCAGGATCAGATGGAGACTCTGATAGCCGGATTTCTTGGGCTGTCTGATATAATCTTTGATTTTGATGACACGGATATCCTGCTGCTTCTGGAGAAGGTCAGCTACTTTATAGATATCATCTACATAGGCACAGACCGCTCGGACACCGATCAGGTCGTTGATCTTGTCTAGAGCATTGGAAAAAGTCAGATCCAGCCCCTTTTTCTGCATTTTTTTGCATACGCTGTCATAGCCTTTGAGTCGTCCGGTTTTCATCTGGATAAAGTTTCTTCCATAGTGCATAAGCAGAAAGGTATTGATGATATCTATCTTGGTCATCATAAGATTGATGGCACATTGTCCTTTGATGCTGAACTCACTGTCGGTCAGCATATTCTTTAAAAGTTCTTTCTTTTTCAATTTCTGTCTTTCTTCCTCTAATTGTATCAATGTGAATGTTTCTGGTTCTGTTACTCGTACTGCATTGCCGCTTCCCATTAGAATACTCCTTCAATAATAAATTTGTAGATTGATTGTGTTAAAAGAAAGTAAAGATCTCTCATCTTTTAATTTATGTGGGGCATAATAGAGATATGACAAATAATCTTATTTGAACTTTTGAGGAATGACTCGCGGACAGTTGCGAAAGATTATGGGATATACTTGGGAGGCTGAGCGTTTGTCTGGAAAAACAGTGAGTATTTTTGCTGTATTAACGAAACGGTATAATATATTATTATATACAAAATAAACAAAAAGTATATAGAAAAACAGAAAAAAATATAAAATATTTCAAAAGAAGGTGAATGAAAAAATCTAAATTTCAAATTATATGATAATAATACACAAAAACACCCCGAAAGCACTTGAATAAAATGCATAAAAAATCGAAAAAAGAGGGATTATGTGGGATTGATTTAGATGAATAAAGTATATTGACAAATGATTAACAATCACATATAATAACCTCATCGGCAAGATTGATAAATAATTAACGATAATTCGTTAACACATACAACCAACACACTACACTATTAAGACGAAAAAGAAAAACAGGAGGATTTCAGAAATGGCAAAGAAAGAAAATAACATCCCTGCAATTATCGATACTCCAGAGGCACTTGAAGCTAAGATTGCCGCAATGAAAGAAGCTCAGAAAATTTTTGCTACCTATACACAGGAGCAGGTTGATAAGATTTTCAAAGCAGCAGCAACTGCAGCAGATAAAGCACGTATCCCGCTTGCCAAAGCAGCTGTTGAAGAAACAGGAATGGGTATCGTAGAAGATAAAGTTATCAAAAATCATTATGCATCTGAATATATCTACAACGCATACAAAAACACAAAGACATGTGGTGTAGTGGAAGAAGATCCGGTTTATGGAATTAAGAAAATTGCAGAGCCGATTGGTCTGATTGCAGCAGTTATCCCGACAACAAACCCGACTTCCACAGCAATCTTCAAAACTCTGATCGCATTAAAAACAAGAAACGCGATCATCATCAGCCCACATCCACGTGCAAAAGGAAGCACTATTGAGGCTGCAAAGGTTGTTCTGGAGGCAGCAGTTAAAGCAGGTGCTCCGGAAGGCATCATCGGATGGATCGATGTACCAAGCCTTGAACTGACAAACCTTGTAATGAAAGAAGCTGACATCATCCTTGCAACAGGTGGTCCTGGAATGGTTAAGGCTGCATACTCCTCCGGAAAACCGGCACTTGGTGTTGGAGCCGGAAATACACCGGTTATCATTGATGAGACAGCAGACGTTCGTCTTGCAGTAAACTCCATCATTCATTCCAAGACATTCGACAATGGTATGATCTGTGCTTCTGAGCAGTCTGTAACTGTTCTGGAGGGCGTATACGAAGCAGTAAAAGCAGAGTTCCAGTACAGAGGATGCTACTTCCTTAAAGAAGATGAGATCGAGAAAGTAAGAAAAACAATCCTGATCAATGGTGCACTGAATGCCAAGATCGTTGGACAGAAAGCAGCAACCATCGCTGAGATGGCAGGAGTTACTGTCCCGGCTGAAACAAAGATCCTGATCGGTGAAGTTGAATCTGTAGATATCAGTGAAGAGTTTGCACATGAGAAACTTTCTCCTGTACTTGCAATGTACAAGGCAAAAACCTTCGACGAAGCAATCGCAAAAGCAGAACAGCTTGTAGCTGATGGCGGATACGGACATACAGCTTCTCTTTACATCAATGTAAATGAGAAAGAAAAAATGGCAAAACATGCGGCAGCAATGAAGACCTGCCGTATTCTTATCAATACTCCATCTTCTCAGGGTGGTATCGGAGACCTCTACAACTTCAAACTTGCTCCGTCTCTGACACTTGGATGCGGTTCCTGGGGTGGAAACTCTGTATCTGAAAACGTTGGTGTAAAACACCTGATCAATATCAAGACTGTTGCTGAGAGGAGAGAGAACATGCTCTGGATGAGAACCCCGGAAAAAGTTTACTTCAAAAAAGGCTGCCTGCCGGTTGCTCTTGATGAACTGAAAAACGTAATGGGCAAAAAACGCTGCTTCATCGTAACTGACTCCTTCCTTTATAAGAATGGATATACAAAGAAAATCGAAGACAAACTGGATGAAATGGGAATCGTTCATACATGCTTCTCTGATGTAGAACCAGATCCGTCTCTGGCAAGTGCAAGAGCAGGTGCAGCAGCAATGCGTGCATTTGAGCCGGACTGCATCATTGCAATGGGTGGTGGTTCCGCAATGGATGCCGGTAAGATCATGTGGGTTCTTTATGAAAACCCGGATGCAGACTTCGATGATATGGCAATGGACTTCATGGATATCCGTAAGAGAATTTATACATTCCCGAAAATGGGTAAAAAAGCTTACTTCATCGCCGTACCTACATCTTCTGGTACAGGTTCTGAGGTAACACCGTTCGCGATCATCACAGATAAAGAGACAGGAATTAAATGGCCTCTGGCAGACTATGAACTGCTTCCGGATATGGCGATCGTAGATACAGACAACATGATGAGTGCACCAAAAGGACTGACAAGTGCTTCCGGTATCGACGTTATGACACATGCGATCGAAGCATATGTATCCATGATGGCATCTGACTACACAGACGGTCTTGCACTCCGTGCGATCAAACTGGTATTTGACTATCTGCCAAGAGCATACAGAAACGGAAATGATGTAGAAGCAAGAGATCATATGGCAAATGCTTCCTGCATGGCTGGTATGGCATTCGCAAATGCATTCCTCGGAGTAAACCACTCCCTTGCACACAAACTGGGTGCTTTCCACCACATTCCACACGGAATTGCAAACGCTCTGGTACTCACAGATGTTATGCGTTATAATGCAGCAGAAGTTCCGACAAAGATGGGTACTTTCCCGCAGTACCAGTATCCGAAGACTCTGGCTCGTTATGCAGAGATTGGTCGTTTTGTAGGACTGACGGGAAAAGATGACAAAGAAGTATTTGAGAAACTTCTGGAGAAACTGGAAGAACTCAAGAAGATCATCGAGATCAAACCTACTATCAAAGACTACAATGTAGATGAGAAATACTTCCTTGAGACTCTTGATGAGATGAGCGAACAGGCATTCAACGACCAGTGTACTGGTGCAAACCCGAGATACCCACTCATCGCAGAGCTGAAAGAGATTTATCTGAAAGCATACTATGGTAAATAAGAAACAAGTACATTTTCTTCCATAAAAAATTTATTATAAACGGCGGCTGCCCCGGTATTACAGGAATGTGATACCGGGGCAGTTGTTTTTTTACTCCATAAGAAACTTAAGAAACAAAACAGGAAATCTGTGTGTTGCAAATCAAGAATGTGGATGTTACAATGTACTGCAACAAGATGAGTAAAATAAATGTTACTGCTCACTCAGTTTACCTGTGAACGGTTACAAATAAATCTGTCTGTGAAAAGACAGAACAGTTACAAACAAACAGAAAATCACAGATATGTGATACAGAAAAGACAGCTTCAGGGGGCATGACTATTGAAACAGAATGAAAACACAAAATATGTAAAACTTGGAATCACAGGTGCGTCAGTCCTGGCGTTTGGCTTCGCAATTATGTATATTCTGAACCAGAGTCAGAATATCGCAGCAGGCATCAGAGGAATTTTTAACATCCTGAAACCGTTCCTGTATGGTGCGTTGATTGCCTATATTCTTGCACCAATGTGCAATCGCATGGATGACAGATTCCTGAAGTGGTTTCCAAATGCAACAGAAAAACAGAAAAAAGGTCTGAAATTCCTGTCTATCGCGATAGCAGTGATTTCTGCTGTGACGATCGTAGTCTTATTGATTCTTCTGATCCTGCCGCAGGTATGGGACAGTACGGTCAAGATTATCCGTATTCTTCCGGCGAGACTCGCGTATTGTAACCGTATGATTGATCAGATACTGCAGGACCAGCCGCAGATCCGGGCATATTTTAATCATTTCGCTTCACAGATCGAGAGTGGACTGAATGATGTCCTGAATGCAAATTCCAGCATGATGCAGACGATCCAGGGAATTATTAATAATATCACAGTACAGCTGATAGAGGTGTTCAGTGTGTTCAAGAACATGTTTCTTGGATTTTTGATCGCCGTTTATCTTCTTGCCAGCAGGAAACTGTTTGGTGCACAGGCAAAGCTGCTTCTGTATGGTATTTTTCCAAATAAGTGGGCGGCTATCATTGAGGAAGAATTTCGTTATACAGATAAGATGTTCAATGGTTTCTTTGTTGGAAAGATCATTGACTCTGCGATTATCGGTGTGATCTGCTTTGCAGGTACGACCTTGATGGGATTTGAGTCGGCCGCTTTTATCAGTGTAGTGATCGGTGTGACGAATATCATACCGTTTTTCGGACCTTTTATCGGTGCGATCCCATGTACCCTGCTGCTTCTTCTTGATAATCCATGGCAGGCACTGTATTTCGTTATCTTTATTGTGATCCTTCAGCAGGTGGACGGAAATATCATCGGACCGAAGATCCTTGGAAATACAACAGGTGTTTCCAGTTTCTGGGTATTATTCTCTATTCTTCTGTTTGGCGGATTATGGGGAATTGTCGGAATGGTTATCGCAGTTCCGCTTTTTGGAGTGATCTATGATATCATCAGGAAGCTGACGAACAGAGGTCTCCAGAAGAATCATCAAGGGGAGATGCGGGAAGCGTATGATAATTATTTCCACAAGCCTGAACAACCGAAGGAGAAACCTTCCGAGTCGAAGCTTTCCAGAGAAAAACTTCTTGAAGCGAAGGTTAAGCTTCAGAAGAAGTGGAAGCAACATTCAGATCGATAATATGACATAAAAAACGTGCGCATTGACAGCGCACGTTTTTTGTAGTCTAAAGCAGACTTGTTTGTTTTTACTGTTTACGGAATGCAGCACGTTTTCTTTCTCTAGGGTCGAGAATTCTCTTACGGATACGAAGGCTTGATGGTGTAACCTCAAGAAGCTCATCCTGATCGATAAACTCGATCGCCTGCTCCAGGCTGAGGATTCTTGGCGGGGTCAGTTTCAGAGCTTCATCAGCGGAAGAAGAACGTGTGTTGGTCAGATGTTTGGTCTTGCAGACATTCAGTTCGATGTCCTCAGCTTTACCATTCTGTCCGATAACCATACCGCTGTATACTTTTTCGCCAGGTCCGACAAAAAGTGTTCCACGATCCTGTGCGGAGAACAGACCGTATGCAACAGCCTCACCTGATTCGAATGCGATCAGGGATCCCTGTTTACGGTACTGGAAATCTCCCTTGTACGGAGCATATCCGTCGAAGGTGGTATTCAGAATACCGGTACCCTTGGTGGAAGTAAGGAACTCTCCACGGAAACCGATCAGTCCACGGGACGGGATGTGGAATTCCAGACGAACAGAACCATCGCTGGCTGTGCTCATTCCCTGAAGCTCACCTTTACGTTCGCTCAGCTTCTGGATAACAGTACCTGAGAATTCTTCCGGAACATCAACGTAAGCGATTTCCATCGGCTCGAGTTTCTTGCCGCGTTCGTCTGTGTGATACAGAACTTCCGGCTTACTTACTGCAAATTCATAACCTTCACGGCGCATATTCTCAATAAGGACAGACAGATGAAGTTCACCACGTCCGGAAACCTTGAAGCACTCAGTAGTTTCTGTATCTTCTACACGAAGGCTGACATCTGTGTTGAGTTCACGGTACAGGCGGTCACGCAGATGACGTGAAGTGATAAATTTACCTTCCTGTCCTGCAAGTGGGCTGTCGTTTACAAGGAAGTTCATGGAAAGTGTAGGTTCAGAAATCTTCTGGAACGGAATTGCTTCCGGATTGTCACCGCCGCAGAGGGTATCACCGATATGAATATCTTCAATACCAGAAATTGCAACAATAGAACCTACAGATGATTCTTTAACTTCAATCTTGTTCAGACCGTCAAATTCATAGAGCTTGCTGATCTTGACTTTCTTGCGTTTGTCAAGGTCGTGATGGTTCAGAAGGGTAAGTTCCTGGTTTACTGCGATCTTACCATTCTCTACTTTACCTACACCAATACGTCCTACATATTCATTGTAGTCGATGGTGCTGATAAGAACCTGGGTATCAGCATCCGGATCACCCTCCGGAGCCGGGATATATTTCAGGATTGTCTCAAACAGCGGAGCCATATTCTCTGGTGTATCTGCAAGATCCAGAACTGCATGACCTGCTTTTGCGGAAGCATACAGGAACGGGCAGTCAAGCTGCTCATCAGAAGCCTCAAGATCCATAAGGAGTTCGAGAACTTCATCGATAACCTCATCTGGACGTGCTTCCGGACGGTCGATCTTGTTGATGCAGACAATAACATGCAGATCCAGTTCAAGAGCCTTTTTCAGAACGAATTTAGTCTGAGGCATGGCACCTTCAAAAGCATCTACCAGAAGAATAACGCCATCGACCATCTTCAGTACACGCTCTACCTCGCCACCGAAGTCTGCATGGCCTGGGGTATCGATGATGTTGATTTTTACTCCTTTGTAGTGGACAGCAGTGTTCTTGGACAAAATAGTAATTCCGCGCTCGCGCTCAATGTCATTGGAGTCCATGACACGTTCCTGAACTTCCTGGTTTTCACGGAATACACCGCTCTGCTTCAGAAGCTGATCCACCAGTGTGGTTTTGCCGTGATCGACATGGGCGATAATGGCTACGTTGCGTACATCTTCGCGTTTGATATTCATAAAAATCGAAATCCTTTCTTTTTTCTTCTATATTAATGTGTTTTTTTCATAATACGACATTTCAGTTTACCACATTTTTCGCAGATTACAAGGTGTTAATAAAATTTTTTTTAAAAATGGTTCTAAATCTTCGTGGGACTTCATATTCATAGTTCTATAAAAAACAAAATACCCAAAGAGGAAGGAGAACTTATTTATGGCAGACAAAATCATTGAAAATAATCAGGTATCGATCATGGGAAAAATTGATACAGGCTTTACTTTTAGCCACCAGGTATTTGGTGAGGGCTTTTATACAATGGAACTTATTGTCAGACGACTCAGTGATTCGGAGGACAGAATCCCGGTTATGGTGTCTGAGCGTCTGATCGATGTCACGCAGGACTACACAGGAGAATATATCGAGATTCATGGCCAGTTTCGTTCTTATAATCGTCATGAAGAGAAACATAATCGACTGGTACTTTCTGTTTTTGCACGTGAAGTGAGATTTGTGGAAGAGGATGAAGAAAATACTCCGGTCAACCAGATCTTTATGGATGGATTTATCTGTAAACCTCCGGTTTATCGAAAGACTCCTCTTGGAAGAGAAATCGCGGATATCCTTCTGGCAGTGAACAGGCCTTATGGAAAATCAGACTACATACCATGTATCTGCTGGGGCAGGAATGCAAGATACGCTTCGGCATTTGCAGTGGGAGGGCATGTGCTTCTTTGGGGAAGAATCCAGAGCAGGGAGTATGTGAAACGTATCAGTGAAAATCAGTCCGAAAAGCGTATTGCTTATGAAGTATCCGTGAGTAAGCTGGAATATGTGGATTAGCTAAGCAGCAGTGTAACTGTTCACAGGTGATATCCCCGAGAGATGGTATCAGGAAACACCCGGCAGATACAGCTTGCTTTTTTGACTGAACTGAGGTAAGATAAAACCATTAATGCAAGGATTAGTTTTACTAACGTTAAGAGGAAGTAGTTATGGAAAGAGAATTAACAGAAGTATACTGTGGAAACGGAAAGGGCAAGACTGCGCTTGCAATCGGACAGAGTATCCGTGAAGCCGTTCAGGGCAGGAGTGTGATTGTGATCCAGTTTCTGAAAGGATGTGAGAAGCGTTCGCTGGATTTCCTGGAGGAGATGGACAATCTGGATTTCAAGATCTTCCGTTTTGAAAAGAGAGACTGCTGTTATGACCAGCTGACAGAGGAAGAGAAGGCAGAGGAGAAATCCAATATCCTTAACGGACTGAACTTTGCCCGTAAGGTTGTGGTGACTCAGGAATGTGATTTCCTGTTGCTGGATGAGATTCTGGGACTTTTGGACTGCGGAATTGTTACTGCAGATGTCATTGCTGACATTCTGAAGCAGAAGGACGAGTCCATGCATATAGTGATGACGGGATGGAATTTCCCGGATGAGCTGAGACCTTATGTGGACACAGTCACAACACTGAACACAGAGGAGATTCACTCAGCAGATCATGAAGGAATAAGATAAAATTACAGAAGAATAAAGGAGGAGTTCAAATGGCAATTTTTAAAGGTGCAGGTGTAGCGATCGTTACCCCTATGTATGAAGACGGAAAGGTGAACTACGATAAACTTGAAGAACTGCTCGAGTATCAGATTGCCAACAGTACAGATGCGATCATTATCTGCGGTACTACAGGTGAGTCTGCAACTATGACACATGGAGAGCATCTCAAGACGATTAAATTTGCAATTGATAAAGTAAACAAACGTGTTCCGGTTATCGCAGGAACAGGTTCCAACTGCACAGAGACTGCAATCATGATGTCTAAGGAAGCTGCATCTTACGGAGCAGACGCTCTGCTGATAGTAACTCCTTATTATAATAAGGCAACTCAGAAAGGCCTTATTGCTCACTATACTGCTGTAGCAAACGCAGTACCGGAGACACCGATCATCATGTACAATGTTCCAAGCCGTACAGGATGTAATCTTCAGCCGGCAACTGTTGCCACTCTTGTTAAGAATGTCAAGAACATCGTAGGTCTTAAGGCTGCAAGTGGAGACCTTTCCCAGATCGCCAAGACAGTTTCTCTGGCTGGCGAAGACCTGGAACTGTATTCCGGAAACGATGATCAGGTACTTCCGATCCTTTCACTGGGTGGACTGGGTGTTATCTCCGTACTTTCCAACGTTGCACCGAAGGAAACTCATGATATGGTAATGAAATTCCTTGAGGGAGACACCAAGGGAGCTGCCAAGATCCAGATCAATGCAATCCCGCTGATCAATGCACTCTTCTGCGAAGTAAACCCAATCCCGGTCAAGACTGCTCTGAACCTTATGGGAATGAACGTAGGACCGCTTCGTATGCCGCTTTGCGAGATGGAAGAAGCAAACAAGGAAACACTGATCAAAGCAATGAAAGATTTTGGAATCAAACTTGCATAAGAAACTCCGGAGGAAAACACAACTATGGTAAAAATTATTATGCACGGATGCTGTGGACATATGGGTCAGGTAATCTCTGATCTGGCTGCGAAGGATGCGGAGGCAGAGATCGTTGCCGGAATTGATATCTCAGACAAGGGAAACACCACATATCCGGTATTTACAGATATTAAGGCATGTCAGACAGAAGCAGATGTAGTCATTGATTTTTCTTCTGCGAAAGCGACGGATGCACTTCTTGATTTCTGCGTAGAGCGCAATCTTCCGGTTGTACTTTGCACAACAGGACTTTCCGAAGAACAGCTTGCCAAAGTAGAGGAGACGGCAAAGAAGATTCCTGTCCTTAAATCTGCAAACATGTCTCTTGGAATCAACACGCTTCTCAAACTGATCCAGGAAGCTGCCAAAGTTCTGGCAACCGCAGGATTTGACATGGAGATCGTAGAACGTCATCATCGCCTGAAACTGGATGCACCGAGCGGTACTGCTCTGGCACTTGCAGACAGTCTCAACGAAGCTATGGATAATCAGTATCACTATGTCTATGACAGAAGCCAGAAGCGAGAGATGCGTGATGATAAGGAAATCGGTATTTCTGCAGTTCGCGGCGGAACGATCGTAGGAGACCACGAAGTGATCTTTGCCGGTCCGGATGAAGTGATCGAATTCAAGCATACTGCATATTCCAAGGCTGTTTTTGGCAAAGGTGCTGTGGAAGCAGCCAAGTTCCTCGCAGGGAAACCGGCAGGACGGTATGATATGGCTGATGTGATCGAGGGATAAATAACGTCAATATGTTTTTGTGATATACAAAAGACTAAAAAAAGTTCTTGCAATCAAAAAAAGTTGTGCTATGATGACTTCATCAATCAAAGAACAACCGAATTTACAAGGGCGTAAACATCAAAAGGTGTTTACGCCTTTTTTGTATGGATCTGCCAGAACAGATATCGATTTTTTCCTTTGACTGAACAGGCCTGTAAAAAATATCCAAAAATAAAAAAGTAACCAAAAAATCATTAGACTAATTGTACAAAAAGATTATTGAACTCTTAAAATTTTTGTGATATAGTAACTACATCAATAATCGTACGTTAAACAAAAGACAAAAAAGTTACACAAAGTAATACACGGCAGGGAGACCGTGGAAAAAGGAGGAAATTCAATATGAAAAAAGCATTAGCAGCAGCGGCACTTTGTGGTGTACTGGCCACAGCAACTATGACAGTACCGGTAATGGCAGATGATCCGGATTATGCAGGAATGAAGATTGTTCTTATCCTTCCGGGAAGCATTGATGACCAGAGCTGGAATGCAAGTAACAATGCAGGTGCAAAGGAATGTGACGAAGAACTCGGAACCTCCATTGAGGTTGTTGAATCTGTTCCGGTAGAAGAATTCGAGTCCACTTTTACAGAATATGGTGAGAAAGGCTATGATCTGGTAATGGCAGCAGGAAGCCAGTTTGATGAGGCAAGTGCAGCAGTAGCACCTCAGTATCCGGAGACTGTATATACTGTTATTAACGGAACTGCAAGTGATTCTGACAACATGGTTCCTGTATTCCCGAAAGAATATGAAGGCTCTTATCTTGCAGGTATCATCGCAGGATACACTACAGAGAATGGTAAATTTGCTACAGAAGGTGGAGAATCCAATGCAGCAATGGTAAAACTTCTTGATACCTATGAAGGTGCTGCCAAGGCAGTTGCAGAAGAAAGAGGTATCGAAGGAGCAGAAGCAAACAGATCTTTCCTGAATACATGGACAGACGTTTCTGTAACAAAATCCATGACAGATCAGATGATCGACAATGGCGCAGATACTGTTTTCTGCTATTCAAATGAAGGTGCATCTGGTGCTGTTCAGTCAGCAGAAGAAAAAGGTGCAAAATTCGTTGCATTTGCAGCAAACAAAAACGATGAGAGCGATTGTGTTGTAGCATCCGTAAACATGAACTGGTCAAATGTTTATCCGTGGATTGTTAAAGGAATCGCTTCTGGTGAACTGAAAGGTGCTCAGGAAGTTGGTGTAGCAGAGGGCGTATTTGAGCCAATCTATACAGATGCAGTTACAGATGAGTGCAAGAGTGCAGTTGATCAGGCAGTACAGGATATTACAGATGGCAAGATCGATTTCACCCAGTATTTCTCCGAAGCAGAATAAAAGTTACTGTGAGCAGTTACGAATAAAAACAGTTGATGAAGAGAATATGCGTTTACGAATTGACAGTGCCGAAAGGCACTGTCAAATTTGTAAGGAGAGGAGTTGGCGAAATCATGAACGAGCCTGTTATAGAATTAAAACATATCACCAAACGTTTTGCCAAGGTATTAGCCAATGACGATGTTTCCATTACGATCCATAAGGGCGAAGTTGTAGCTCTTCTGGGTGAGAATGGGGCCGGCAAGAGTACGATCATGAAGATTTTGTATGGTCTGTATCATGCAACATCAGGAGAGATATGGATCGATGGCAAAGAACGTAAGATAGCAACACCAAAAGAAGCAATGGATGCCGGTATTTCCATGATTCAGCAGCATTTTTCACTGGTTCCGGCTCATACAGTCACAGAGAATATCATTCTTGGAAACTGTAAGGGAAAACTGGATATTAAGAAAAAAGAAAAAGAAATCCAGGCACTTGCAGAAAAGTACGGATTTCAGGTACCGGCAGGAGAGTATGTAAAGAATCTTTCCGTAGGAACTCAGCAGAAGGTTGAGATTTTAAAGGCACTTTATCTGAATGCCAGAGTCCTGATCATGGATGAACCTACTGCTGTGCTTACACCTCAGGAGATAGACACTCTGATGGAATTTGTCCGCCGTTATGTTGAGCAGGGCAACTCTGTAGTATTTATTACACATAAGATGCGAGAGGTTATGGCAGTCTCAGATACGATCGTAGTTATGAGAAACGGAAGCATTTGTGGAACTGTAAAGAAAACAGATACCTCAGAGGCTGAACTGGCACATATGATGATCGGTCGTGAACTGGAAACACTGGAAAAGCCGGGAACGGAAGATATGAGTAATCGCAGAGTACGCCTTGCGGTCAAAGATTTAAGCATTAAACCGAAGGATCATACCCCGCTTTTGGAAGATATCAATTTTGAGATCCACGAGGGAGAGGTTCTTGGATTTGCCGGAGTTTCCGACAATGGACAGCAGGAACTCTGTGAGGCAATTTATGGAGGAATCCCGATTACATCCGGAAAGATCGAGCTGGACGGAGAGGATGTCACAAACGAGTCTGTCAAAGACAGGATTAAACTTGGTATGGGATATGCGGCAGCTGACCGTTATCGTTATGGAATGGTTGCAGAGATGTCTATGTCCGAAAACATGCTTCTCAAATCCAGCTATCTGAACAAATGGGTCAATCATGGACTGATCCGCTGGTCAGCACTTCACCGTTACACAGAAGACAGTATCAAACAGTACGCGATCAAAGCACCGGATCACACGGTTACGGCGGGAAGTCTCTCTGGTGGAAATCAGCAGAAAATGGTTGTAGCCAGGGAAGTTGATATGGGCGACAAACTGATCATTTTTGACCAGCCAACCCGTGGACTTGATCTTGGTGCGATCAACTATGTTCACAAAACAATTCTTGGTGAGAGAGATAAAGGAAAAGCGGTTCTTCTTGTCTCAACAGAACTCTCAGAGATCTTTGCACTCTCCGACAGGATTGCAGTTCTTTATAAAGGAAAGATCATGGGAATTTTTAAAAACGGTGAGCTTACAACGGAGAAGATTGGACTGCTGATGGCTGGTGTGCAGCTTGAGAAAGAAGGTGCAGAATCATGAAACAACAGAAAAAAGTAGCAGAGCTTCTTTGGTGGACTGTTCTGGCGATCATCCTCGGACTGGTGATCAGCTTCGCATTTTTGCCGCTGCTTGGTGTCAATCCGATCGAGTCTCTGAAGATCATGCTTTCAGAAACATTTGCAGATAAATTTTCCATGGGAAATATTCTGGTAAAGACAACGCCTCTGATTCTTACCAGCCTTGCATTTGCTTTTACATATAAAGCAAACCTTTATAACATCGGTGCACAGGGGCAGTTTTATGTAGGATGTATCTGTGCGGTTGCAGTTACCCTGCAGCTCCAGACGAAGGTTCCGGGTCCTGTGGTTCTGATTGCTGCCTGCCTTGCAAGTATGATCGGTGGTGGTCTTACTGGATTTATCATTGGTTTTCTCAAAGCAAAATTCAATGCAAATGAGTTCCTGGTAAGTATGATGTCAACCTATGTTATTACCTATGTTATGCAGCTCCTTTTAAGAACCGTTCTTCAGGAGTCCAAACATGAATATCTAAAAACAGATTACATTGATAATTCTGCATGGCTTCCAAAAATCATCAAAGGAACTTCTGTTTCTTTGGGTATTGTGATCGCAGTTATAGCGGCAATTGTGATCTGGTTCATCCTGTACCGTACTTCTATGGGGTATCGCATCCGCGTCATGGGATTTAATCAGGATGCAGCGGCAATGTCCGGTATTAATCCGAAGACACAGTGCATGCTTGCGTTCTTTATCAGTGGTGCAGTTGCAGGTCTTGCAGGTTTTACCGAGATCAATGGTATGCAGCATATGCTTCTTACCGGACTGGAGTCTGATATCGGTTCCTATGGAATTGGTATTGCGATCATGGCAAATGCAAATCCGATCGGTGTTATTTTTGCAGCACTCCTGTTTGGTACACTTCAGGTCGGAGGTACTGCACTTGGACATTCTACAGATGCACCGGCGAGTGTTATTGACGTAATGCTTGGTTTCGTCATGCTGTTTGTACTGATGTCTTTCTTTGTAAGAAAGAAGCTTGAGATCAGAAGCATGAAGAAACAGAAACTCCAGAAAGGAGAGGTTTGAGTATGCAGATTTTTGTGAATTTGATTACAAGAGCTATTTTTATGAGTACGCCTCTTGTTCTGGGCGCATTAGGTGAGGTTCTGGCAGAACGCACCGGTATGATGGTAACAGCGATCGAGGGTATTTTCCTCGTTGGTGCATGGGGAGGATTTATCGGAGCCTATCTTTCCGGAAATCTTCTGATCGGATTTCTGTTGGCGATGGTCTGCGGACTGATCGTGGCACTTCTTTATGGCGTGACGACAATTTATATGCATCAGCATCAGATTGTAATGGGAACTGCAGTTGCGATCCTTGTAACAGGATGCTGTACATTTTTTTATCGAGTAATCTTTGGTATTCAGACGGTGCCGCTTAAGGTAAGTATTCTCAAAACCATAAAGATTCCTCTGCTGAGCAAGATTCCGATCATCGGTCAGGCAATTTTTTCACAGAATCTGGTGACTTATTTCACCTATATTCTGGTGCCGATCATGTTCTTTGTGATCTACAAGACTTCTCTTGGACTTTCCATGAGATCCTGTGGTGAAAATCCGGAGGCAGCAGATGCGGCTGGCATTAACGTAACACGTACACGTTTTCTTGCAGTGGCAATAGCAGGATGTTTAGGTGGTATCGCAGGTGCTTATTATCCACTGTGTAATGTAGGTATGTACAATGCAGAGATTATCGGCGGACGTGGATGGATCGCATTTGGTATCTGTTTCCTTGGAAACTGGAACCCGGTCGGGGCACTGATCTTTGGTGTCATCTTTGGTATTTCCGATGCACTTGGTATTTTTGTCCGTGCAATGGGAACTTCCTCTGTTCCAAGTGAGTTGTTCAGTGCATTGCCATATATTCTTGTTATCATACTGACCGTATGCAGAAAACAGTTTAATGTACCGGCAAAACTCGGTGCAAATTATGTAAAAGAGGATTAAAATTTTATGGGCATGTGTCTTTCGCGGCACATGCCTTTTATGATGAAAAGGTTCGGCTTCTATATAAAATTTTTCCATCTTCTTCCAGAATAGGATTTTAGATTTTGGTACATATTATTACCACAAGATAAAATCCATGGTAAAGGAGAATGACAGAATGAAAAAAACCAAAAGGATCCTGACAGGTACATTGCTTGTAATGGCTCTGGGAATGCTGACTGCCTGCGGAAGTAATAACAATAAAGCAGATGAGAGTGGAACTGTGACAGAAGACAAGAAAGAAGATAACACTAAGACAGATAATACCGAAACTGATACACGGAATGATGGGGAAAATAAAAGCAATGCAGATACAAATTCCGGTGCGGATGATACTGCTATAGACAATGGAGATACCGTGTCAGAGGAAACGGAAGAAAATAGCGGCACAGTGACGGACGATAGCAGTGAGAGTCAGGAAAACAATATAGATAACATGAAGGATAAAAAAAATAACGACGGAACGGTATCCGGTGCACTGGGAGATGGAGTCAAAGATCTTGGAGACGGTGTTGGCGATGCAGTGGAAGATGTTGGAGATGCTGTCGAGAATGCAGTAGACGGACGATAACAGGTTCAGGGAATAGTAGACTATGAACAGTGTCACAGAATGTTTACTTTAGCATGATAAAGTGAAAATGCTTGCATAAAATACAAATTCATATTATCATATTTTCAGGGAAAACCTGAACAGAATCATGAAAAGCCTCCGGATCTGTCAGAATCCGGGGGCTTTTCATATTAAGGAGAGATATTATGAAATTTCGTCCATGCATCGATATACATAATGGAAAAGTAAAACAGATTGTAGGCGGCAGTCTTAAGGATGCCGGAGATCAGGCAAAAGAAAACTTCGTATCCGGACAGGATGCAGCTTTTTATGCAGAATTATACAAAAACGCCGGACTGAAAGGCGGACATGTTATTCTTCTGAATGGAAAAGACTCTGAATACTATGAAGCTACCAGAAACCAGGCACTTAAGGCATTGAAAGCATATCCGGGAGGGCTTCAGATCGGCGGCGGTGTCTGCCCGGAAAATGCACAGGATTATCTGAACGCCGGAGCAAGCCATGTCATTGTTACTTCCTATGTGTTCAAAGATGGGAAACTTTCCTGGGAAAATCTCGCAAAAATGGAGCAGGCAGCAGGTAAAGAACATCTCATACTTGATCTCAGCTGCCGCAAAAAAGACAACCAGTACTTTATCGTCACAGACCGCTGGCAGAAATTCACCGATGTGCCTGTAACCCTCGAAGTGATGGAAGAACTCGGAAGCTACTGCGATGAATTCCTGGTTCATGCGGTAGATGTAGAAGGCAAAGCAAACGGTATTGAGACAGAGCTTGCAGACCTTCTTTCCGAATACCAGAAATGCCCGATCACCTATGCCGGAGGTGTGGGAAGCATGAAAGATATTGAACTTCTGAAGCTCCACGGCAAAGGCAGACTCGATGTGACCGTGGGAAGTGCGCTGGATCTGTTTGGCGGAACGATTCCATTTGAAACTCTGTGTTGTCTTCAAAAGATATGAGAAAATACAGTTGGATATAGATTGATAGTTTTCTTCAAGGTTACCCATATAGGCATATTGCAACAAATTTTGTAAAGTTGTAAATAAAAGCAAAAATCAAAATATTCGTCTGATAAATAATAACCCAAAATAAGTAGAAAATTATACAGAAATAAAAAACGGAACAAATATGTAAATAGGTTATTGTAAGATGTTAATGTAAGATCAATACAGGTTAAAGGAGAGAAAAGTGATGAAAAAAAGTATGTTTTTATTTTACTTATGGGTGCATTATTGTTGAGTTAAATGGTAATGATTATTTTTCAGGATATTTTATTTTGGAAAATGAGGATGGTGAAATAGTAGTAGAAGATAATGAAGCATTTGCTCGATTAGGACAATAAGCGGGAATCCTCGGCAATTCAATTACCGAGATGAAAGTGCAGGATTGTGCGTATCCGCACAAAAATATAACAACAAAATTTATTTCTTATCGGAAGAGAAATGAAACATGTCTATTCAAGCGAGGGAGAAAAGGTAGATGAGAAATGTAATGAAAAAGAACTTACTAAAAGTATTATTAATGGCATCTGTTTTAAGTGTGAGCCCAGTTGTGACAGCTGAAAGGAATGTGGTTTATGCGGCGGAAAACGAGTATATCCTGCCTGACAGCGACAGCAGGGCGTATACATATGATGAGCTTTCGAGCTTATCAAACGATGAACTCAGACTTGCCATAAATGAGATATATGCAAGGCATGGTAGAATTTTTGATGCAGCGGATCTGCAGAATTATTTCAATTCAAAAAGTTGGTATAACGGAACTGTAAGTGCGGATGACTTTTCGGAAAGTGTATTCAATACTTATGAAAAAAGCAATGTAGATCTGCTCAGTTCAATAAGAGAGGGAACTGCGACCGGAACTGCGGCAGGATCCGCAGATGGTCATACAGTTATTGATGATGCAGCTGTCAAAAAAATGCTGAACGGAGAAATTGTAGAACTGGGAACTGACTGTATGCTGGATCTGAATCAGGATGGAAATAAAGACTGGCTTCATCTTACGTTGATCAAAATAGAATATCCGGATACATATACATTAACTGTTGGCTCAGAATCACTGACAGATAAAGGTGAAAATGTAAAAGAAGACCTGTATGGAGTCAGCCTGAATGGAAAAGACATATTAGTTATGGTATATGAATACGGACCAAGTGATGATCCACTGACTACATTTTTCAGCTATGATGGTAATACACTGAAAAATATTGGACAGATTGCTACTGATCCGGAGAACATGAAGGTTGAAAATGGAGAGATAAAAACAAAGACCAGATGCAATATTATGGGGACAGCGGCTATCCAAACGAACTGGGCAGTGAATGGTTCCGGTTTCATAGAAGAAGTACCTCAGAATATGTATGAATACAGTTTGGACTTTTCATATCCGGGAAAATCAGAGGATTATTTTGTATATCTTAAGGAAGATATAAGCGTATATTCGGATATGGACGAAAATTCTGAAGAAACTGTAATGGAACCACAGAATGCATGTTTCACATATACAGATTCCGAGAACTGGGTTTATGTCCAGGGAGAAACAGGACAGGGTGGCTGGCTTTGCGTAGCAGGCTGGGATGCAGGTGACCAAAGAGCCACGTTTGATAATTTGCATTATGCAGATTAAGAAACTATAAAATAAAAAAATGTAACAGTTACAGTGAGTGAAACAGAAATCAACCTTCCAGAACCAAGAAAAGGATTGTTTTCCTCTTCCAAAGTGCTTATAATTAAATGAAAAGCCTAATCCCCCAGCTATGCTGGGGAGAATGGAGTAGGCGGAAGC